>CANHYS010000474.1 GCA_947464585.1 Planctomycetaceae bacterium
CCGCATGCCTCGCCGGACTCGTCGCGCTCGCCGGCGGCATCGCCACAGCTCCGGCCGACAATTTTTTTGCCCAGCGGTTCCGCAGCATCTTTGTGGCGCCCGCCGATCCAGCCGCCCTGCCTCGGGAAGGTGGCCGGCTCATGATCTGGGGGATCACCTCCCGGATGATCGCCGACCACCCACTCACCGGCGTGGGGGCTGGCAACTTCACGGTCCGGCTCCATGAATACTTCGACGCCGACGACCTCGACTTCTCCAACGTGCATACCAACTGGGTGCAGCCCCACAACGACTTTCTCTGGGTGTTCGTGGAGAAGGGCGTGCTCGGCATCGTGCTCTTCGTGGGCTGCTTCGTCGCCGCCTTTGCCTCCATCCGCACGATCCTGCGGAGCGACGCGCCGCCGAACGACTGCTGGCTGGCACTGGCGGTGGTCATGGGACTCACGTCCTACGTCACCCTGTCGAGCTTCGATTTTCCGCTCGAACGCATCAACCATCAGACCTATTTCGCCCTGCTCCTGGCGGTCGTCACCGTGCTCAAGCATGCCGTGCAACCAGCGGCCAGCGGCTTCCCGGCCCCCGGCACCGCCCGGCTCGGACGACTGGTGGTCGTGCCTCTGGTGGTGGCGGCCCTGGGGCTGGGCATCACCTACTCGCTCGCGGCGGTCCAGCAGGAGAAGGACGTGATCGTGGCGCGACGGGCCTTTGGGCAGAAGAAGTGGGAGGAGATGCTCGCGGCCGCGAAGCGGGCCCGCACCCCCTGGAAAACACTCGATCCTCTGGTGAGCCCGGTGGCCTTTCTCGAGGGCATGGCCCACGTGCAGCTGGGCCATGTGCCCGAGGGGATCGAGTGCCTGGAGCAGGCGCTGATCGACAATCCCAACCGCATGTATGTCATCAACAACCTGGGCATCCTCTACGCCAGCACCGGCCGCTTCGACGAGGCGATCGAATGCTTCAGCCTGGCGGCCAACCGCTATCCCCACCGGATCGAGCCGTTCAACAACCTGGCCAGCTGCCTGCTGGAAACAGGCCGCCCCGCCGAGGCGTTGGAACTCCTCGAGCAGATCCCGGACGAGCTCCTGAGCGACGGCATCCGCCGCAATCTCGCGTTCGCCCGTGAGCAGGCCGCGGCCGCGCCGCCAGAAACGGCCGAGCCGGCGGAACCCACGCCGGAATGACCCTCGGCTACCGCCGGGGGCTTGCATGCGACGGGATCACGGCCAACGCGATCCCCCGGCTCACGCCGGGGGCTTATATCGGAGGCTTGTATGGGTTCATACAAGCCCTGAGCGTAAGCGACGGGATCACAACTGGGTCGGATTCGGGGCGTCGCCGTAGACCGCCTTGGGATCGAAGGCCTTGTCGTGCTCGGTGAATTCGAGCTTCGTGTCCTGGGCGCGTTCCGAGCCCACCGGCACCCGCCGGTAGAAGCAGGAGCGATAGCCGACGTGGCAGCTGGCGCCGCCGGCGATCTCGACACGCAGCCAGACGCAGTCCTGGTCGTCATCGATCCGCATCTCGACCACCTTCTGCACCAGTCCGCTGGTGGCGCCCTTGTGCCAGAGCTGCTGACGGCTGCGGCTCCAGTAGTGGGCCTCGCCCGTCTCGATCGTCTTGGTGAGCGCCTCGCGATTCATCACGGCCACCATCAGCACCTCGCCGGAGGCATGGTCGGTGGTCACGCAGGGGATGAGGCCCTGGGAGTCGAACTTGGGCGCCAGTTCATGCCCCTCCTCCACCTGCTCGACGGAGGTTCTCTGGCCGAACGGCGAGCCGGGGGCGGGCGATGCGGATGCGGACACGGTGCGAAGGCTCCTCGGAAGCGGTCTGGAACGTTCTGGATCCGATCTGGGCAGACCGGCGACCTCTATTCAATAGGTTGACCGGTCGGTTATCCAGTCCCTACCCTTCCCGGTGGAGCCCGTCCACTCGAGGAGCCTTTTTCCATGGTCACGGTCGACATGCCCTGTGCGTTGGTATCACGTCGAACTGCCCGCGGTGTCGCGGGTGGATGGTGCGGTGCGATGGGAGCCCTGATGGCGCTTGCGCTGTCGTTGGTACAGCCGTTGCTCCAGAAGTCCGCCACCGCCGCCGACTGGCCCACGTTTCGCGGGGCAGACCGCACGGCTGTCGCCCCCGACACTGACCTCCTGGAAACCTGGCCCGCCACGGGGCCCAGGCTCATCTGGGAGGCCGCGGGCGCGGGCCGGGGCTATGCCAGCCCAGCGATCGCCGGAGAGCGGATCTACACGCTCGGCGACGGACTTTCCACTGCCGGCGACAAGGACGAATACCTCTCCTGTTTCGACCGCGAGACGGGCAAGCAGCTCTGGAAGACGAAGACGGGCCAGCCGTGGTCCGAAGGGGCGGAGTCGTGGCAGAGTTCGCGGAGCACGCCCACGGTCGATGGCGACATGGTCTACGTGATCACGCCCCACGGCCAGCTCGTGGCATGCGCGACGGCCGACGGCAAGGAGCGGTTCCGCATCGATCTCAAGGCCCAGTTTGGCGGCAAGAAGGGGGATGGATGGGGCTACAGTGAGTCGCCGCTGGTCGACGACAACCGGCTCATCTGCACGCCCGGGGGCGAGCAGGCCACGCTTGTGGCGCTCGACAAAAAGACCGGCAAGCTGATCTGGTCGTGCCCGATGAAGGGCGACCGCGGCGCCGGCCATTCCTCGGTCGTGATCAGCCAGCCCAGGGGTAGAAAGGTCTACATTCAGACCACCGGCGCCGGCGCCTTCGCGGTCGACGCCGAAACGGGCACATTCCAGTGGGCCTACCCGATCGATCAGACGACGGCCGTGATCCCCACGCCGATCGTTCGCGGCGATCTGGTCTTCTTTTCCGCGGGCTACAAGCGGGGTGGCGCCCTCCTGCGGCAGGTGCCGGGGGCTGCTGGTGGCGTCACCATGCAAGAGGTCTATGGCCTCAAAAAAGAGCTGGCCAACAAGCATGGCGGGATCGTGCTGGTGGGCGACCATCTCTACGGCGACTCCGACGACGCCGGCATCCCGTTCTGCGCCGAACTCACGACCGGCAACGTGGTCTGGAAGAAGCGTGGCAGCGGCAAGGGATCCGCCACGGTGGTGGCGGCCGACGGCCATCTCTACGTGCGGTTTGCCGATGGGACGCTGGCCTTGGCAAAGGCCGATCCGGCCGACTACGTGGAGGTGGCGACGTTCAAGATCCCCGGCAGCGATGCCCGGCC
>CANHYS010000475.1 GCA_947464585.1 Planctomycetaceae bacterium
CCATGTCCCGAGAGCCGGCGTTGCTGACCAGCGCAGGCAGGATGCCGGAGCGCAGTCAGCATCGAGTGAGCGAAGGGCAGGATGCCCGAAGCGAACGTCCGGCGACGGGGCGTGGGCAGCCCCGAACCGTGAATATCAACTGTCCGGCCGCACGTGGTATGTTTTGCGATCATCAATGAAGGAGACAAAGCATGGCTGAAGCGAATGGTGGAGTGAAGAGGCTGCCGGCGCGGGGCGACGTGGCCGTGGGGGATACGTGGGACCTGAAGAGCCTGTTTTCGTCCGACGCTGAGTGGGATGCGGCGCTCTCGGAGTGGGAAAAACGAATTCCTGGGTTCACGGCATTTGCCGGCACGCTCGGCTCGTCGGCCGAGCGGCTCGCGGAGTGCCTCGAGTACGACCTCGCCGTCGACCGTGAGGGCGACAGGCTCGGCACCTATGCCCACCTGCGGGCCAGCGAGGATCAGGCGGCTGCCGATCCACAGCGGATGACCGGCCGGTTCCAGCACGTCGCCACGCTTGCGGGCGAGAAGGCCAGCTTCATTCGGCCGGAGATCATGGCGATTCCGCCGGCCACACTCGCCGCGTGGATGAAGCTGCCGGTGCTCGCCCCCTACGCGCTCCTGCTCGAACGGCTCACCCGTACCAGGCCGCACGTGCTTTCAGAGCCTGAGGAAAAACTTCTGGCGATGCAGGGGAGCTTCGCCGGCACGGCCGGGAAGGTGTTTCGCCAGCTCACCGACGCCGACATGAAGTTCGGCAGCGTGTCCACCGGCGCGGGCGAGCAGGTGGAACTGTCGAACGCGACATTCGTGACTCTCCTGCACGACAGCTCGCGGGAGGTGCGACGGACGGCCTTCCACCAGTACTACGCCCAGTATGAGGCCCACGCCAACACGCTGGCCGCCACGCTCTCCGGCTCCAACGAACGCGATGCGTATGCGGCGAAGGTGCGGCGGTATCCCAGCGCCGTCGAGGCGGCCCTGTTCGCCGACAACGTGCCGATCGCCGTCTACGATCAGCTCATCGCGGCGGTTCACGCGCACCTGCCGGCCGTCCACCGCTACTACGACCTGCGGAAGCGGATCCTCGGGCTCGACGAGATCCATCACTACGACTGCTACGTGCCGCTGGTGCCGGAACTCGAAAAGCGGCACACGTGGAACGACGCGGTGCGGGTGGTGATCGAGTCGCTCAAGCCGCTCGGGGCCGACTATAGCACGCGGCTGGAACGCGGGTTGATGGGACGCTGGTGTGACAGGTATCCCAACGCCGGCAAGCAGTCAGGGGCCTTCAGCTCCGGCACCTACGACTCCGATCCCTACATTCTGATGAACTTCCAGGAGGAGGCGATCGAGCATGTGTTCACGCTGGCCCACGAGGCTGGCCATTCGATGCACACGCGGTATTCGGCCGAGGCCCAGCCCTACCACTACTCCGGCTACACGATCTTCGTGGCGGAGGTGGCCAGCACCTTCAACGAGCAACTGCTGACGCGACTGTTGCTCAAGCGGGCGACTTCGCCCAAGGAACGTGCCGCGATCATCGCGCGGGAGATCGACTCCATCCGCGCCACGATCGTGCGGCAGACGATGTTCGCCGAGTTCGAACGGAAGAGCCACGCCTCGGCAGAGGCCGGCGAGCCTCTGACGCTCGAACGCCTCAGAGGCATCTACCGCGAGCTGCTCGACGCCTACTTCGGTCCGCGGTTTGTCATTGACAAGCAGTTGGAGCTGGAGTGCCTCCGCATCCCGCACTTCTACAATGCCTTCTACGTCTACAAATACGCCACCGGTCTGGCGGCGGCGATCACGCTCGCCAAGCGGGTGGCAGAGGGGGGCGCCAAGGAACTGGAGGCCTACTTGGCGTTCCTCAAGGGCGGCTGCTCCAAGTGGCCGCTCGACCTGCTCCGCGACGCCGGCGTCGATCTGGAGAAACCCGAGCCGGTGGCGACCGCG
Source organism: Planctomycetaceae bacterium (assembly GCA_947464585.1). The sequence goes on from CANHYS010000475.1 coordinate 1,959, forward strand.
CTCTCACGGTTCGGCGAACTCGTCGACGAACTGGGGACGCTGCTGTAGGGGCGACGGTTCGGGGCTGCCCATGCCCCGTCGCCGGACGTTCGCTCAGGGCATATCCCCCGGCTCACGCCGGGGGCTTGTATGGGATTCCGCCCATACAAGCCCGGAGCGTAAGCGATGGGATGATGGGAGCGTTCATACAAGCCCGGAGCGTAAGCGATGGGATGATGGGAGCGTTCATACAAGCCCGGAGCGTAAGCGATGGGATTTCCCGAGAGCCGGATGCTCATATCCCCCGGCTTACGCCGGGGGCTTTTATGCCAGCTCCTCACTCCGGGCCGCGAATGAGTTCCACCAGTGGTCGCACGAGCGTGCCCGTGCCGCCGCCGTCGATCCACGGGCGGGGCTTCTCGGCGAACGCCGGGCCGGCGATGTCGACGTGGGTCCAGGGGATGCCGCCCACGAACCGCTCGAGGAACTTCGCCGCCGTGATGGCGCCTCCCCAGCGGCCGTCGCCGACGTTCTTGATGTCGGCGACCTCGCTCCTGATCTGATCGTCGTAGTCGGCATACATCGGCAGTTGCCAGACAGGCTCGCAACGGCGCGGGACGCCCGGGCGAGGTCGTCGCAGCAGGCCTGGTCGTTGGTGAAGAGGCCCGCGACGTCATGCCCCAGTGCCACCATGCAGGCGCCGGTGAGCGTGGCGGCGTCGATGATCCGCTTCGGCTTGAAGCCGCGGACCACGTCGAGCACATCGGCCAGCACGATCCGACCCTCGGCGTCTGTGTTGTGCACCTCGATCGTCGTGCCACTTCGCGCCGTGATCACGTCGCCAAGCTTGTAGGCGGCCGGGCCGGTCATGTTTTCCACGAGGCCGATCGCGACCACCAGGTTGACAGGCAGTTTGAGCGCGGCAATCGTGGCCGCCGCTGCCAGCATGGCGGCCCCTCCTGACATGTCGCATTTCATGGTGAGCATCGAATCGGACGGCTTGAGCGAGAGGCCGCCCGAATCGAACGTCACGCCCTTGCCGACGAGCGCGAGGTCTGGCTGACCATCCCGGGCTCCCGGACCGCGGTAGCGGAGGATCACAAGTCTGGGCGTACGGTTGGATCCGCGGCCGACCGCGAGGATCGCGTGGCAGCGTTCCCGCGCCAGTTGCTCCTCATCCCAGATCTCGATCTCCATTCCGGTGCGGCCGGCCACGGCCGCCGCCTCCTCGGAAAAGGTCTGCGGGTAGAGATCGTCGGGCGGCATATTGACCAGC
>CANHYS010000476.1 GCA_947464585.1 Planctomycetaceae bacterium
GCGTGTCTGTCGGCTCTTCTGTGCCTGTCGGTGTTTGCCGCGGAAGCCGCCGACGGCCCGCGGATCGACTTCAACCGCGACGTGCGGCCGATCCTCTCCGACCGTTGCTTCGCCTGCCATGGCCCCGATGCCGAAGACCGGCAGGCGGGGTTGAGGCTCGACGACCGTGGTGTCGCCATTGCTGCGCTCGAGAGCGGCGGCACGGCCATTGTGCCGGGCAAGCCCGAGGCCAGCGAGATCCTCGCCCGTATCGCGAGCACAGATCCCGACGTGATCATGCCACCGCCGCACGTCAACAAGCCGGTCACGTCGGCGGAGGCCGACATTCTCCGACGGTGGATCGCCGAAGGTGCGGAGTATCGCGGTCACTGGGCGTTTGAACGCGTGCAGCGGCCTGTCGTGCCGGCGGTGAAGGATGCTGCGTGGGCGAAGACACCGATCGACCGGTTCATTCTGGCCAGGCTCGATCATGAAGGCCTGTCGCCGAATGCAGAGGCCGATCGTGTGACGCTCGCGCGACGGGTTGCGCTCGATCTGACCGGCCTGCCGCCCGTGCCCGCCGCCGTCGATACGTTTCTGGCGGACCAATCCTCTGATGCGTATGAAAAATATGTCGATCGCATGCTGGCCAGCCCACACTTCGGCGAGCGGATGGCGCTCGAGTGGCTCGACGCGGCGCGGTATGCCGACTCCAGTGGCTACCAGACCGACTCGAGTCGGCAGAACTGGCCCTGGCGGGACTGGCTCATCGATGCCTACAACCGAAACCTCTCGTTCGACGAGTTTACGATCCATCAGCTTGCGGGTGACATGCTCCAGAATCCCTCCCGCGACCAGATCGTGGCTACCGGTTTCAACCGCAACCATCGGCTCAACGGCGAAGGTGGCATCATCGCCGAAGAGTGGCGGGTGGAGACGGTGATCGACCGCGTCGAAACGACCGGACAGACGTGGCTCGCACTCACCGTGGGCTGCGCCCGCTGCCACGACCACAAATACGATCCGCTGTCGCAGAAGGAGTTCTATGCCTTCTTTTCGCTGTTCAACAACGTGCCCGAAACCGGCACGAACCAGGGGCCTGCCCATCGCGGCGGAGGCAACATCGACCCTGTGCACCTGCTCCCATCGCCCGAGCAGGAGCAGGAGTTGGCCAGACTTGAGAAGGTGGTGTCTGATGCGGAAATGGCCGTGAAGGCTGAGACGACGAACATCGACAGTCTCGTCACGGCGTGGGAGGAGGAGATCCGGCCGGCCCTGGCAAAGCCCCAGGAGGCCTGGGAATCGTTCGAACCGCTCGAGTTGCGCAGCGTTGGCGGCGCAACCTTCCGACGGAGCGAAGACGGCTCATGGTTCGTGGAAGGCAAGCTCCCGCCACGGGATACCTACGAATTCGAATCACTCGTGCCGGCCGGAAAGTTTGGCGGATTGCGGCTGGAGGTGCTGCCCGACGCCAGCCTGGCCGGCGGCGGCGGCTTCGGCCGCGCGGGCAACGGCAACATCGTGGTGACGAAGGTGGAAGTGGAGATCGAGCCGCCGGGCGACGCCAAGGTGATCCCCGTGGAACTCAAGCGGGCTGAGGCCGACTACCAGCAGGACGGTTGGTCTGCAGTGAGCGTTCTCAAGGGAGAGAAGGGGAAGGGCTGGGCGATCGATGGTCATCTGGCCGACAAGCGGCAGCCGCGGCATCTCGCCGTCTTTCCCGACAAGGCGGTGACGGTGCCGGAGAATTCGCGGCTGGTGATCCGCCTGCGACATGAGGCCTACGACGGCCATGCGATCGGCAGGTTCCGCCTGGCATTTTCGCCTGATGAGCCGAGCCTGCTCGGTGTGGCCGGTGTGAAGCTGCCCGATGCCGTGAAGACTGGTCTCGCCGTCGACCGCGAACAGCGCACACTCGAGCAGAAGGCCGAGATCACGAAGTTCTACCGTGCGAACGTCGATGGCCCGATCCGCCGCGCCGAGGCGGCCCGCGACGCCGCCAAGAAAAGTGTCGATTCATTCCGCGATTCGCTGCCCAGCGCCATGGTGATGAAGGAGGGCACGCCGCGGGATGCCTTCGTGCTCATCCGCGGAGAGTACGACAAGCGCGGCGACAAGGTCGAGGCCGCGCTGCCGGCGTTTCTGCCGCGGTTGCCCGAGGGTGCGAAGGCCGATCGGCTGTCGTTGGCGAAGTGGGTCGTCGCGCGGGACAACCCGCTCACGGCACGCGTGTGGGTGAACCGGATGTGGGAGCGGTTCTTCGGCACGGGCCTCGTGAAGACGAGCGAAAACCTCGGCAGCCAGGCGGAGTATCCGAGCCACCCAGAACTCCTCGACTGGCTGGCGGCCGAGTTCATGGAGGCGGACGCGATGCCGGCCGTGAACGGGCAGGCCGCGAAGCCGTGGGACATGAAGGCCTTCATCAAGATGCTGCTCATGAGCAGCACCTACCGGCAGCAGTCGACCTTGACGGCCGAGAAGCTCGCCAAGGATCCGGCCAATCGGCTGCTGGCCCGTTCGAACCGAATCCGGCTGCCAGGCGAGGCCGTCCGCGATGCGGCGCTGGCTGCGTCGGGGCTGCTCGTGCCGACGATCGGTGGACCGAGCGTGCGGCCCTGGATGCCGGATGGCGTCTGGGACGAGACCAGCAAATATGGCGACCTTCGGGGCTACAAACCCGACACCGGCGCCGGCCGCTACCGGCGGACGATGTACACGATCTGGAAGCGGACGGCTGGGCCTCCCACGATGCTGCTCTTCGATGCCCCCAACCGCGAGACCTGCACGGTGAAGCGGTCGCGGACGAACACGCCGCTGCAGGCACTGGCGCTGTTGAACGAGACGACCTTCGTCGAGACGGCCCACGGCTTGGCGAAGCGGATGCTGGCCGAGGGAGGCGCGACGCCAGCCGATAAAATTACGCACGGCTTCCGTCTGGCGCTTGGCCGCAGCCCGAAGCCCGACGAACTGGCGACGCTCGTGGTGGGGTTCGAGGCCGACCTGGCACGGTTCACCACCGAGCCTGCCGCGGCGGATCGTTACGCGACGGTCGGGCTCGTGCAGCGGCCCGCGGGCGTGCCGGCGACAGAGTTTGCGGCCTATTCGCTCGTGGCGAACGTGATCATCAACCTCGACGAGTTCGTGATGCGGGAGTGACGTTCCATGAGTCTGTTTCAGCATGTGTCCCGAGCCGATCACCAGATCCTGCGATCGCAGGA
>CANHYS010000477.1 GCA_947464585.1 Planctomycetaceae bacterium
CGGCACGAACAAGCCACCCTTTGAGCTGCCATCGAAGGCCGCCCAGAGCGGCCTGCAGACGCGAAGCACGAAGGACGGGGCCGTCGCGAATGCCAACCAGCTCATCTTCGACGACACGAAGGGGTCAGAACTGGTCACGCTGCACGCGGAAAAGAACTTCGCGCGGACGGTCGAGAACGACGACACGCTCGAGGTCGGCTTCGTCACGAAGGATAAGGGCGACCGCTCGGTCAAGGTCTACAACAACCTCACCGAGGCGATCGGAGCCAGCGGCTGCAGCGCGGGCAACAGATCTCTGACTGTCTACAAGGACAACAGCACGACTGTGTCGACCGGAGACGAGTCGTACACCGTCAGCAAGGGCAATGCCACGTTCGACGTGACCCAAGGCAACCACACCGTCACGGTGGGCGGCAAGCAGTCGAGCACGGTCAAACAGGGTCATTCGCTCACGGTCTCTTCGGGATCCCACTCCGTGGAGGTGAATAGCGGCAGCGGCACGATGAAGGCGATGTCGTGGACGATCGAGGGGCAGACCGGCATCACGCTGAAAGTGGGCAGCAACTCGATCGCTATCACCGCGTCGGGCGTGACCATCAACGGCCTAACGGTGAGCGTGAAGGGAACGACATCGACGACGGTCGAGGGACTGACGACGACGGTGAAGGCCAGCGCTACGCTTACAGCGCAGGGCGCCATCACGATGATCGGCTAACACGCCGGGAATACACGCCGCAGGGCACAGACAACGGAACGAACACCATGGCAGCCACCACGCTTGAAAATTATCCGACGCAAGAAGCCGCGCGGATGCGGCTGGCCAAGCTCGAACTCGCCGAGCCGGTCGTGGCCGTGGTCGAGCAGTCCGACGGCACGCTCGCGGGTGGATCGCTTCTGGAAAGCGCCCGGGCGCTCGTGAAGGCTGGCATGGCCGAGGATGCGGTGAGCGTCCTGGCTCAGTCGCTCTCCCGCCGCGGGGCGGCCTGGTGGGCCTGTCGGGTCGCCCGCCTCGAAGCGGGCGGGAGCCCCACGCCCAAAGAACTGCGGGCGCTCGAGATAGCCGAGGACTGGGTGCGACAGCCTGAGCAACTCAAGGCCTACGCGGCTCAGGACGCTGCGAACGTGGCGGGGTTGGCTTCACCGGCGGGCTGTGCGGCGCTCGCCGCGTTTCTGGCCGGCGAGTCGATCGCGCCGCCACACCTTGATCCGCTACCACCGCTGCCCCATCTGGCAGGCATGGCGGTGTCTGGAGCGGTCAAGCTCGCGGCGGCCAGACGGGCTCCCGCGGAGCCGAAGCAGGAGCTTTTGCGATTGATCGATGCCGGGTTCGCGATTGCCTCAGGCACCGACACCTGGGAAGGGAGTTGAGCCATGGGACAGCCGGCCGCGAGAGTCGCCGACATGCAGACCTGCCCGATGTTCACGGGACCGGTGCCGCACGTCGGCGGCGTGCTGGCCGCACCGGCGGCGTTCACCGTGCTGATCGGCGGCATGCCGGCGGCCCAGGTGGGCACGATGGGGATCTGCGTCGGCCCGCCCTGCACGGTGATCAAGGGGAGCGCCACGGTGATGGTGGGCGGCCTGCCGGCAGCGAGGATGGGCGACAGCACGAGCCACGGCGGCGTGATCACGCTCGGCTACCCGACGGTGCTGATCGGCGGGTGAGTCGTGTTTGCTGCCGGGAGTGCGGCAGGGCTCTTCGATGAATCTGTCGCGAGAACTGGAGTGCGGGAGAACTGAAATCATGCCAAACCTCGATATCCTCTGCTGGACCCATGACACAAGCCACGGCAAACGTGGCGGCCATGCAGCCATCATCATGGATGGCTCGGTCGAGTCTGCAGACTCGGCCCAAAATGCATCGCAAAAGACCTACATCAGTTGGTGGCCGGCGGGCGCCGGCAAGAAGGGCAAAACCCACGGGCTCACGATGCGGCTCGGCGAGGAGCGGACACTGCTCAGCGACGTACGGAATGAGATGACCGACAGAACGCGGCTGGCTCTGCGCGGGGGTCAATTCGCGCCGCGTTCCGGACAGGTGAGCCTGATCTCGAGCGAGGCGCTTGACCTGAGTTCTGGCCCACTGAGCGTTCTCGATTACGCCAGCCAACAAGAGCACGACGCTTTCATGGAAGACTTCATGGGCGACGAGGCTGACGGGGGCGGTACGCACAAGCAGTTCGTCCAGTTCCCGACCGAAATCATCAGCCTGCATGTTGAGGGCAACGGGGAGCTCGGTCTAAATGCCCGCGCGATGCTGGCATGGTGGAAAGCGTTTCGCTCCGCGCACAAGCATGAACTGGTTGGGCGGAAGAGCGGCTATAAGTTCGTGAGCACACTGCACAATTGTTCCAGCATCGTCATGCGGGCCCTGATCGCCGGCGAGGCGGCGTTCTTTAAGAAGCCTCCAATCCGATGGTTCGTTATGTCCCCGCGGGACGTGGCCGACTATGCAGAAGCACTGAAGACAAAAATCATCAGGGCGAATGTCGATTACGACCGTTACTTCAACTCCAAGCTCGAGTGGCAGGGTCGGAATCGCAGGGAGATGCACATGCATCCGCCGACCGCCACGACGGAACTCCCGACCGTGGAGCAGTGGAAGCGAATGAGCGATGCCAACGTGACGTTCTCATCGATTTCCCGTCGTCGTGGGCAAAACGCTGAAATCGATCGGCTGCTCGGTCAGTACCATGCGCAGCTGCCGTGGGATGGAGGAGGCGCAGATAATCGGCTGGGCTTGATGGCGGAAATTTTCAAGTGGATTGGCAGTTACATCGCCTGCAAACCGAAGGGAGACCGGCTGAATGCCATGCTGGCCCTCGGACAGATCGTGCTCGCCGTCCGTGAGGCGAAGGCCGCCGCAATCGACATGGGGTTTTTCGATTGACTAGGCTTGCCCTGGGGGCGGCCAGGTCGCGATGCTGCCTTGTGCTTGTGCCGGCGCCTGTCGGGAAAGCAAGGGTCGGCACGCAACATTTTGGGTAATCGCACGACAATCTTCGTGCGGCCCGACGGAGAAGGGCGAACCCACCCGGAGAGGGAACTGGAGGTGTCTGATGACACGTGAGGCCAAATTCTGCACCGAGCAGTTCTCGGGCATCGGTGGAAAAATGATCAATGCGATGGGGTTTGGGCATGCCGGCCTCCACTGCGACCGGGGTATGAGGCCCTTCTATGTCACATGGGACG
>CANHYS010000478.1 GCA_947464585.1 Planctomycetaceae bacterium
CCCATGCCCCGTCGCCGGACGTTCGCTTCGGGCATCCTGCCCTTCGCTCACTCGATGCTGACTGCGCTCCGGCATCCTGCCTGCGCTGGTCAGCAACGCCGGCTCTCGGGACATGGGCAGCCCCTCACGGATGCATCGGGCCGGATGAACCCGCGGCGCCAGGCCCGGAGGGCCGGGTGAGAACCAGCGGGCGGAGGCCCGCCAAGCGAAAACGGCAGGATGCCGTGTTTCGCGTGAAGACAGATACGGGCAGATCACCAGCGAATGCGTCTTACAGCATTTCGACCGGGTCGACGTCGATGATCCAGGCGACGTTGTCGGGGGTCTGGAGCGAGACCGTGGCGCGGCGGACGAGATCGCGGAGCTGCGTGCCGTCGGGCCCGTGCACTTGCGCGTGCCAGCGGAAGCGGTCGCGGAGACGGGCGATCGGCGCGGGGGCGGGGCCGAGCACGCGAATCTTCTCGCTATCCTGCGGCATGGCGGCCACCTCCTTGCGCAGCCGGTCCACGATGGCACCCGCCCAGTTTGCCGCGGCCTGCTCATCGATGCTGCGGACCACGAACCGCACGATGCTGCCGAAGGGCGGATAGAGCAACGCCTCGCGGATCGGCAGTTCGCTTCGCACGAAGGCCTCGTAGTCATGGGCGGCCGCGGCGCGGATGGCGGGGTGCTCGGGTGTGCTCGTCTGCACGACCACTCGCCCGCCGAGCGGACCACGGCCGCTGCGGCCTCCCACCTGCGTGACGAGCTGGCAGGTCCGCTCGGAGGCACGGAAGTCGGCGAGGTGCAGGCTGGCGTCGGCGTTCACGACGCCCACGAGCATCACCGCCGGGAAGTCGAGTCCCTTGGCGATCATCTGCGTGCCGACGAGGATGTCGATCTCGCGGTTGCGGAAGGCATCGAGGGTGCGTTCGTGGCTGCCCCGTGACCGCATGGTGTCGGTGTCCATGCGGGCCACTCGGGTGCCTGGAAAGGCGGCGCGGATCTGATCCTCGAGTCGCTGCGTTCCGGTGCCCCGCGGCACGAGGTTTGGGGCCGAGCAGGAGGGGCACGACGACGGCAGCCTTGTGACGAGGCCGCAGCCGTGGCAGATGCCGCGGCTGCCGGGCTGGTGCAGGGTGAATGCGATGTCGCACTGCGGGCACCGCATCGTGTGGCCGCAGGCCCGGCATTGCACGGCCGTGGCGAAGCCGCGGCGGTTGAGCAAGAGCATCACCTGCCCGCCCGCGTCAATCGCCCAGCGGATGCCGGCGGCCAGCCGGGGCGTGACTGAGCCGCGCGAGCGACTGGCTGGATCACGGAGATCGACGGAGAGCACCGGCGGCAGTTGCGACCCGCCCACGCGGCCCGGCAGCCGGCACATCCGCCACTCCCCTTTGAGGCAGCGTTGGAAGGTTTCGAGTGCCGGGGTCGCCGATCCAAGCACGAGCGGCACGCCCTCCGCCCGCGCGATCCACTCCGCGACGTCGCGGGCGTGATACCGCGGAGCGGTCGCCTGCTTGAAGGTGGCCTCGTGTTCCTCGTCGATCACGATCAGGCCGAGCCGCGGAGTGGGGGCGAAAATGGCGCTGCGGGCCCCTACGACCACGCCCACGTGACCGGCGGCGATCTCCCGCCATTGGGCGTGCCGTTCGGCCGGTGTCAGGTGGCTGTGCAGAACGGCCACGCTTCCGAAGCGGGCGCGGAACCGGTCGCAGGTCTGCGGAGTGAGGCTGATCTCGGGCACGAGCACGATCGCCTGCTTCCCGTAGGAAAGCGTCTCCTCGACCGCCTGCAGATAGACCTCCGTCTTCCCGCTGCCAGTCACGCCGAACAGCACGACCGTCTCGTGTCGTCCGCCGCGAAGCGGTTCGAGGATCGCCTCCAGGGCGGCGGTCTGCGCGGGAGCCAGTTCGGCGGGCCTGTCGTGGCTGATGGCGGGCCTGGTGTTGCTGTCGGCCGATCGGAGGCTGTGTGGACGGTCAACGCTGCCCGATTCCGCGAGCAGTCCGGTCTTCAAGAGCCGCATGACGACGGCGCGGCTTGCCCCCGTGGCCTGCGCCAGCCCGTCGGCCGTGGCCGGCGTCGCGGCGGCCGCGAGCACGCGGGCCTGCGCCGGCGTCGGCTTGCGGGGTGGTTCCGCGCCGGTGGCGACCAGCAGGGGCACGGCACGGCTCTTTCTGCGGAGCCGGACGCCCGCCGGCAAGACGGCCTCGAGCACCTCACCCCGGCGGGCCATCCAACGCTCGGCCATCCAGGTTGTGAGGTCGAGCATCCGCCGCGAGAGGAGCGGGGCATCGTCCTCCACGCCCGCCACGCTCTTGAGGGGCATCTGCGGCAGTTCGCCGCTGCGGACCGCCACGCAGTAGGCGAGCCGTTCGCGGTTGCCCCGGCCCAGCGGCACGAGCACCCGCCGGCCCGGTTCCACCGAACCAGCCAGAGCCTCGGGCACCAGGTAGTCGAGCGGCTTCTCGATCCCGTCTGGCAGCACCACCGTGGCGATCATTCCCTGGCGGGCATCGTCCTCTGCCCACTGGGGGCCGCTTTCGAAGAGATTGCGTTGGCTCGTATGCTGGTGCGACATGCGGTCGATTAGACCGTGGTGATGGCATGCAGAGGAAGCCCGCGGGCTCACGAGGAACCAACCGTGCGAATTGGTGTGTTTGGCGGCAGCTTCGATCCGGTGCACATCGGCCACCTGATGGCCGCCGAGTGCTGTCGCGAGCAGGCCGGCCTCGATCGGGTGCTGTTCGTGCCGGCCGCCATCCAGCCCCACAAGCAGCATCGGCAGCTCGCCTCGGGGCAGCACCGGATGGAGATGCTGGCGCTGGCGACGGGCGGGAACGATGCGTTCGCGGTCTCGGGCGACGAGCTTGATCGTGGGGGCGTGAGCTACACGGTCGACACGCTCGAGCGACTGCGGGCTCAGCATCCCGGCGATGAACTCCTGCTCATACTCGGCCCGGATGCCTTCCTCGGACTGCCCACCTGGCGGGAGCCACAACGCATCGTCGAACTGGCGGCCATTCTTGTGGTGGAGCGGGAATCACTTGACGATCTCAGCACGGCTGTCTCGCGCGGACCGCTCGAGTCCTTGCTTGGGCGCGAGCGGCTCGATCGCGTGATCGCCAAACGGGTGAGGCTGCCGGCGATCGGCATCCGGGCGAGCGACCTGCGGGCGGCCGTGGCGGCCGGGCAGAGCATCCGCTACC
>CANHYS010000479.1 GCA_947464585.1 Planctomycetaceae bacterium
AAGTTCTCCGATTTTCGCGATCTCGACGACATCACGGCGGAGGTCTTCGAGGTGCTCACGCAGACCGGCAAGTATTACTGGATCGAGATGCGGCGGGTGGAGCTGATCGAATTCACGCCGCCGGAGCGGCCGCTCGATCTCATCTGGCGGCCCGCGCGAATGGTGGTGAAGGACGCGTTCGACGCGCAGGTGCACCTCCCCGCGGTCTACGGCACGATCAACGGCGCCGACGCCGCCTCGCGGCTCGGCCGGCGGACCGACTGGCTGGGCGGGGAAGAGGATGCCATCGTCGGGTTGGGCCGTCGGTCGTTCGTGGTCGATGGCGAGGAGGAGATCGACATGATGGCCCTTGGGTCGATCACGTTCGATATCTGATCGACGGGGTCTTGCGACAAGGCCAAGCCCGTCTGCATGTCAGATGGCCAGTCTGGAAGAGCCACCGCAGTTGGTTCACTGTCTTGTCTCTTGTAATGGGGCGGCAGCCGCTGCGCTGAGCGTCACGATCCCCTGCCGCACGAGTTCCGGGAGCACGGCCGTAAAGAAGCCGCTGCAGATGGCGTCGACGGCCTTCGCGCGTTCGACCGGATCGGTGATCGGCCGGCCCGTGGTGTGCTCCCGCAGATGTTTTTCCGTGCGGGCGAGCCGGTCGGCGATCCGCGACTCCAGGCCCTCGCGACCGCCCGTCATCAGCTCATCGAGGATGACGGCATGCAGGTCGCCGATCTCGTGGCCCGCGCCGGTCCGCAGGCTCGCCAGGCCGACTTGTTCGTTGACGAGGTCTTCCCGCTGGAGCGCCCGACGATTGAACTCGAGCGGTACGGTCAGCGGCGCGTTCGCAATTGTCTCGACTGGCGAAATCGGATCGATCACCGGGCCGCCATCGACACGGAACAGCCCCATCGCCACGCCCGCGTCCACCGCCTCGACCAGCGCCTCGGGGGTGAATGCCGCCAGCTGCGGCTCATCGAGCAGCATGGGAAGCGACCAACTCGAGTTCCCCATCACCTCGAGCATCCGGTCGTGGGGCGGTCCGGCGATCCCGGCCGATACGCCGCCGTAGGTGACGGTATGCGGCAGTGAGGCCTGGGGCGATGCGATGCGAAAGAAGAGATCGGCCGCCGCCTCGGCCCGCTGCCGCGGCGTCCAAGCCTCCCGCGGCCGCAAGGAAAAAAGGTCCCAGCGAAACATTGCGTTGGCGTGGTGGTCCTTGAGCGTCTCGAGTGTCGCGATGTCGGCTCCTTGAAACTGTGCGGCAAACTGTGGCTTCGCGCAGAGCTCCCAGTGGTTGTGGTGATAGGGGAGGCGGCCCGCGTGCCCGAGGCCGATCCCGCCAAACATCGCGAGCACGTCGGCCACGTGAAACACAGTCCAGTGCTCGTTGAGGTATTCGTGGGCGACATAGTGCAGGTCGGCCTGCATGAGCCGGTCGACGAGCTGGGCCGCCAGCGGCTGGTCGTGGAAGATGGGGATGTCGGCCTTCCGCATCTCGGCAACGATCGCCAGCGCCTGGCGGACGCGGGCGATGCTGTCGCCCTCAGCCTGTCCGGCAAAGTGTCGCAGCAGCGTGCGGACGGGGAGCAGGCTCGACCAGCCGGGCATGCAGTTGTAGGTCACCTCGACGATGCCGTCGGGCTTCAGGTGCCGGCGGATGATTTCGAGCACGCACTGGCGTAGCTCCGGGCTGACCCAGCTGAACACGCCGTGGAGCGCGATGAAGTCAAACTGCGGCAGGTCGGCGGGCATCATTGCGAAGTCGGCGCAAAGCACCCGCACGTTCCCCAGGTCGGTGGCGGCGACCTCCCGCTCGATGTGTGCGGTGTGCACGGGCATGAAGTCGACGCCTGTGAAGCGGCCCTGCGGATTTGCCGCTGCGAGTGTCAGGAGCGTGCTGCCGAAGCCGGAGCCGAGCTCCAGGAAATCGAAGCCCTCGCTGACCGCCGGCGGCCGGATGCCCTGCAGCGATGCGACATACCGCATCCGGGCCGGGGCCATGAACGGGTAGTAGCCCGGAAGGTACGCGACGTCGGTGACGTAGCCGGCGGATGGGGCGGTGTGCGCGGTCACGGTCGCGGTTCCTCAAAGAACTGACGGGCGAGGCGGTGTTGTAGCACGGGAGCGGTCGGGCGGGCCGTTTCCGCGTGGCGGAAAAGCCGGCCGCGAGGGTAGGATTCGAGCCATGGCCAAGTCGATTCCCAACGAGATTCAGCTCCTGCCCAGCCTGCTCGACCGGCTGCTCGACGACCATCCTGAGGAGAGCCGGGAGCCGGCGTGGCGAGAGGTGCAGGTGGTCCGCTTGCTCAAGACGAGCCTCTGCCGCGACCTGCAAAACCTGCTCAACGCCCACCGGCTGCTGGCGACGATTCCCGAGGTGTACTCCGAACTGAAAACCTCGCTGCTCAACTACGGGCTGCCCGACCTGCAGAGCATGGAGGTCCGGGAAGACCACGATCTCGGACTCTTGTGCCGGCTCATCGAGGAATCGATCCAGGCCTTCGAGCCCCGTCTCCAGGGCGTGCGAGTGCGGCCCGTCATCGACGCAGAAGGCAAGAAGCCGATCGACCGCCGCGTGCGATTCGAGATCGAGGCCGTGCTCGTCGTGGAGCCGTTGCGGGAGCCGGTGCTGTTTTCCTCGTCACTCGACGTGGCCAGCGGGGAGTTCGCTGTGGAGGGTGCGAAATGAGCGATGACCTGCTTCCGTATTATGACCGCGAACTGGCGATCCTGCGGTCGCTGGCGGGCGAGTTTGCCGAACGGCACCCAAAGATCGCGGGCCGTCTCAGCCTCGGCCGCGATGAGTCGCAGGACCCGCACGTGGAGCGGATGCTGCAGGGCGTCGCGTTTCTGGCGGCCCGCGTGCAGAAGAGGCTCGACGACGACTACCCCGAACTCACCGACGGCCTGCTCGATCTTCTGTATCCCCACTACCTGCGGCCTGTGCCATCGCTGGCCATCGCGGAATTTGCTATCGATCCGAAGCAGGCACAGCTGACATCCGGCTACGTCGTGCCACGCGGCACGCCGGTCGAGACCGAAGAGGTCGAGGGAGAGCGGTGTCGCTACCGCACCTGCTTCGACCAACGGCTCTGGCCACTCAAGGTGGCGGCAGCAGGCCTCGTGGGGCCGCCGTTCCAACTGCCGATCGTGCCTCCGGCCGGCACCGTGGCCGTGCTCTCACTGGCGATCGAGAC
>CANHYS010000480.1 GCA_947464585.1 Planctomycetaceae bacterium
ACGCCGGCCTTGGTGTCGTAGAGTTGCTGCACGTCGCGCGTGGTGATCAGGCCGCGATCCCGCAGGCTCCGCCAGATTGCACCGCACAGTTCGCGGTTGGCGTCACTGTCAGTGGAGCCGTAATGATCGAAGCCGATCTGGAAACCGCCGAAATCGGCGAGGTGTGCCTCCCGCATGGCGGCGATCAGTTCACGCTCGCTGCGGCCCTCGGCCTGGGCCCGGATCATGATCGCAGTGCCGTGCGTGTCGTCGGCACAGAGATAGATGGCCTCGTGGCCGCGCAGCTTCTGGAACCGCACGAAGATATCGGTCTGGATGTACTCGACGAGGTGCCCCAGATGGATGTGCCCGTTGGCGTAGGGCAGGGCGGAGGTGACGAGAATGCGGCGGACGCGGTCGGTCATGCTGAGTTTCTAGAGATGTCTCAAGGCGAACGGAACGGCGATTGTATGAGCGTGCGTGGCAAACGGGGAAATCGCGCGAAAAACAGGTGGAATAGGAAAGCAAACGGCGGGTTGTGAAACGCAAAATGGTCTTGTCCCCGTCGTGCGGTCAGGGCACCATCCCGCCCCGCGGTCGGCAGCCTTCCAACGCCGCCGCCATTTCGACCAGCACGCCCCGTACACCAGACTCGCCGGAGCCTACGGATGATCAGGTCCTCGCGACTCCTCTTCCGAATGACAGCCGTGATGGGACTGATGGCACTGTGCGCTTCGCCCGCCAGCGCCAATCCGGCGGCTGTCGCCGCCGGCGATGTCGTGCTCCTCAATTTTTCTGCGTCGTGGTGTGGCCCGTGCCGACAGATGGCGCCGCTGGTGGGTGAAATCACGGCGGCTGGGTGGGTCGTGCGGCACGTCGATGTCGATCATGAAGGTGACCTCGTCCGCCGCTTTGGCGTGACCGGAGTGCCCTGCTACGTGCTCTTGGTCAAGGGACAGGAAGTTGGCCGCCTCAACGGCGCCACGACCCGCGGTGAACTGGAAACGCTGCTGGCCAAGAGCCGACAGCCGCTGGGCCTTGCGCCCCTGGCGGCACCAGCGGCCGCCACCTCTCTGGCCGGCATCCCGGTGCCGGTCACGCCAGCTGGAGCGCCGCTGTCCACCGAGCCCAAGGCCGCTCCGCAGGCCACCGGTGCCGCGATCGTGACAGCCGTTCCACCAGCCGCCGCCAGGCAGCCGGATCGACCGTCGGCACCGCGACTCCAGCAGCCGGTCGCGCTATCGGGAGCCGATCAACGGGCGACCGCCGGCGGCCCGCAGCTTGATCCAGCCCAGCGGGCCGCGCTCGAGCGGCGGCTCATGGCCTCGACAGCGCGTCTGCTCGTCGAGGATTCCCAGGGCGTGTCGCGCGGAACCGGCACCGTGATCGACTGCCGTCAGGGCGAGGCGTTGATCCTCACCTGCGGCCACATCTTTCGTGATTCACAGGGCAAGGGCAGGGTCGAGGTCGACTTGTTCGGCCCAGAAGGCCCGCGGGGTGTGGCAGGTCAGGTCGTCTCGTGGGATCTCAAACGCGACCTCGCGCTGGTGAGCATCTTTACCGACAGGCAGATCGAACCGGTCCGTGTCGGCGGTGCTGACCACAACACGCAGCCAGGTGCATCCGTGGTGACAGTTGGCTGCGATGGAGGCGACGACCCGACGATCCACCACAGCCGCGTCACCGCCGTCGACAAGTATCTGGGACCGGCGAACGTGCAGGTTGCCGGTCAGCCCGTGCAGGGACGCAGCGGCGGCGGGCTCTTCGCGCTCGACGGCACGCTCATCGGCGTCTGCAACGCTGCCGATCCCGCCGACAACGAGGGCCTGTTCGCCGCACTCCCGACCATCCACGAACAGCTCGACGAGGCCGGCCTCGCCTTCGTCTATCGCAGCGTCTATCCCAGCGGCGGCGCGGGCGACGTGGCCGCCGTCTCGTCTGGCCCCGCGTTGCCGAGCATGCCGGCGGAAATGCCGCCGGTGTCATTCGACCGTCGCGACCGCGCCGATGCCCTGCCCACCGCCGCCACGGCTCCCACCAACAGCCCGAACGTTGCCGGCCCCGTCGTCTCCGCTCCTCAGAAGCTCACGCCCGGCGAGCAAGCGTTGATCGATCATGTGTGGCGACACGACGGCGAGGCCGAGGTGATCTGCATCGTGCGACCCCGCGGGGCCGCGCAGACTCCCAGCGACGTGTTTGTCCTGCAGGGAACCGGTCGCGAGTTTGTCGAGCAGCTTTCCAAGGCCAGCACCCCCGCATCGCAGGGCGGACATGCCGCCCCGCACCGAGCCGCCCCCGCTGCAACGCGGTCGGACGTGGCCACCCTGCCCGCGACCGAGCTGACGCGGTAGTCTGCGGACATGCTGCAATACCTGGTGCGTCACGGCGAAAGCGTCTCCAACCTCGAGGGGCGCGTGCAGGGACAGGAGGATGTCGAGCTGTCGGACCTCGGCCGTGCGCAGGCCCGCCGGGTCGCCGCCTGGAGCCGTAGGCTCTTCGCGTCTCCGCCCGTCGCTCCGGCGATAATCGGCGAAGTCTGGTCGAGTCCGCTGCGGCGGGCCCGCGAGACAGCCGCCGAGATCGCCGCCGCCCTCGGTCTGCCGGTGATGCTGGAGGAAGGACTCTGCGAGCTGCATGCGGGCATTTTCCAGGGGCATCTCTGGGCCGATCTGGAGGCCAAGTTCCCCGACGAGGTGGCCCAATGGCGGTCGGGCGACGTGCACTACGTTATTCCCGGCGGCGAGTCCCGTGCGCAGCTGGCGGCACGCGGCCGTGCGGCGATCGAGATGCTGGCCGGCCGCGATACACCGGGCATGATCGTGGTGGCGCACGGCGGCGTGCTCACCGCGGCGCTGGGCAGCATGCTGGGCCGCGAGCATCCGCTCCTGGCGGCCGCTGCGGAGCGGCCATTCACCAAGCTGCCGGCGCTGGCCAACTGCTCGGTGACACAGCTCGAATGGCCCGGCCCCAGGCTCGTCGCGTTCAACGAGACCGGGCATTTGGTGTGATGCGTCGCTGCCGACAGGCCGCACGCCCCTGCCGACGCTTTCGCTCCGAGCTTTTCTGGAACTTGATGTATCCGTGAGGGGCTGCCCATGTCCCGAGAGCCGGCGTTGCTGACCAGCGCAGGCAGGATGCCGGAGCGAACGTCCGGCGACGGGGCATGGGCAGCCCCGAACCGCGGCCATGCCAACGGCGTTACGCGT
>CANHYS010000481.1 GCA_947464585.1 Planctomycetaceae bacterium
ATCATCGGTGAGTATGGAATCGGCGAGCACAGCCAAACGCCAAGCGGCCCGGCGGCAAACCTCCCGCGGAATCATTTGTTCGACGACTGGCTGCCCGGACGGGTCGCCTCCCATCCCCGGCGGCATCATCCCTGGCGGCATCATGCCCGGCGGCATCATGCCCGGCGGCATCATGCCCGGCGGCATCATGCCCGGCGGCATCATCCCTGGCGGCATCATCCCCGGCGGGGCCTGCCCGGCGCCACCGCCGTATTGACGATCGAGGATGAGTTTATCCGCAGCCGCCACGTCACGTTCGAGTGCGACGACGGCCACCGCCCCGATGGACTTGATGACGGCTGCCTTGTCGACCTTGGATTCCGGGCCCGCGACAGCCGCCAGTGCGGCCGCAGCCCGCACACGAACATTGATCGAACGCTTGCTGTCATCAAGAATCCGCACCACTTCTGCCGCGGTCGCAGGCGCGAGCGAACCCAACGAGGGGAGCATGGTCAGGCACCGAGACGCCATCCAGTCGTTCTCGACGGCCACAGACGGGGGCGTCTGCTCCTGCGCATCCTCTTTCAGAATCGCCACGATGGCAGGCACCGCCACCGCTGCCATCCGTTGCTGCTCCTCAACCACGCCCTTCGTCGCCTCGACGTGCCTGGCAAGCCCCACGCACGCGGCGATCCGCACCGCCTTGGGCAACTCGGTGTTCGCAGCCGCCCGCGCGAGCACCGCGGCAGCAGGCTGCCAGGGCTTTCGGTCCACGGATTGCAATTCGCCGATCATCAGCATCGCATTCACCCGCACGACGGCATCCGCATCCTCCTTGCCGGCGAGCGATTCCATAAAAGACAGACAGGTCTTGCTGGCCTCTTCCGCAGCCTTTTCGTTGGCGATGTCGGCAAGCAGATATTCCCGCAACCGCTTCCGGACTCGCTCGATCGTGGTGCGGTTGGCCTCGAGCCCCAACTGCGGCAGCGCGATCTCCTCGAGAAATCCGCGGGCCGCCGGGTCGAATGCCCCGCCACCACGCATCGACTCCTTGTAGGTACGGGTTTCCGCCGCGGACTCCACCTTCGTCCAGTTCGACAGGCGGGCCTCGTCGTCCTGGGCGAAGGCGCCGGCCGCAGCCGTTACCAGCACTCCCGCCGCCACAACAGCCATGACGCGAAGCTGCAGGAAACGGCCGTCAGGCCGCACGTGCTCGGAGTGGAAGAGGCTCATGACGAATGCCCTGACACTATTTCTTGGGTGCGAACGGATTGCCAAACGGTGAATCGCCGGGGACCGGTGGCTGGCCGATGCCGCCGGGGGCGGCCCCGGCATCATCGGCCGGCATGGTGAGTTGATACCGATCGATATCCTGCTGAGACTCGGCCGAAGAGGTGACCTCGAACGTGCCGTCCGGACGGAGGAAGATCATCTCGAGCGGTTCGGGCGGTGGCGTGGGCTTGCCTGTCCTGGTCTCCGCGCGATCCTCAAGCTTGCCGCGGATGTCGAGAAGCACACGGTCGGTGGTGATCGCATCGCCTCGCGACCGGGGATCGCCACGCTTGTTTTGCGTCGGATCCACGTTTGCGATGCCGCCAACTTCCATCAACAGTGACCGCAGGGCAAACGTGCCGGAGTTCGGTTTTTCGCCGAGGATCAGCGCGGAAACCATGCCCCCCTTCAGCCGCTTGAGATCCTGCTTCTTCATCGGCTGCACCAGCAGTCGGGCACCATCAGGCACGACGACGGGCGTCGTGGCATTACTGTCGGGGGACTCGAGGGTGGTCTGTTTGGCGATCGCCGCATCCACGAGGTGGCGGCTCGGCACATTCAGATTCGGGTTCCAGCACACCGTCTTGACCCTGTAGCGGTATGTCCGTCCCGGCATGACCGCGAGATCGATGAACCTGAACAGGCGGTACTCCGGTCCCTTCGCGACCTGCCCATCGGGGCCTGGCATCATTCCCGGCATCATCCCGATCCCGTCAGGCCCCATCTGCCCAAAGCCACCGGGGGGCGGCGTTCCACTTGCTCCACCGAAGACGTTCGTATTCGCTGCGGCCTTCTCGGCCTCTGCCTCAGCCTGGGCCTTCCGGGCGACCGCATCACGCTGCAGAAAGTCAGCGAACCAGGGATGCAGGGCGTTGAAACCCCAGGAGCTCTCTGCCAGCTGCGGCATAGGCATGCAGAATGGCAAGGGCGACTGCGTCGGATCCCGCCGCTCCAGTTCAGGTGGCAGCAGGATTTGTGGCAACAGCGGTTCGGGCTGGAGCCCCGCCCAGTCGCCCGCATACCGACGGGCGATGCTCTTCGTGTCGACCGGTGTCCACTTCTCGGCCGTTCCAGGCAGCACCTCGGTCCTCTCGAGCCGGTAATTACTCCAACTCGGAGAGTCGAGCATCGCGTCGCGAAGGCTCGCTGTACTGAACCTGCGCTCGTATTCCTGCTGTTGTTTGACGATCGGGATCAGGCCGGTGACGAGCACATACGGCACGATCTTGCCTTGAATGGCATTCGGGTCAGGCTGGGGCGGCATCAATCCCATATTCGGCGGCTGCGGTGGCACCGGCTGCACGGGACCACCACGGCCACCACCTTTCGGCGGCTTGCCAGGCTTCGGCACGTTGTTGGCGTCGAAGTTGAGGGGACGGTCAGGCACCGGCCGATCGCCGACCAGCTTGGGCTTCCGAGCCATGACGGCAACGCCCGCGACGGCCTGCAGGTCTTCAATCGGCAGAATGTCGGGGCTGCTTCGCCTGGCGAGTTCTCCGAACAGCGGCTTGTTGAATACCACCTGCGGCGGCGCGGGTGTGATTTTCGGCGACAGCCATTGGGCCACGGTGTCGGCCAGCCCCTTTTCGCTGGTCAGTTCATCGTCCGGAGCGATCTTCACCGCCTCGATGTGCACGGCGGTTGAATCCGCATCTTTGACGATCGCCTCCGGCTTTTGCTCATCCGTGGGCCGCATGTTGCGGAGAGCCGACACGCCGCCCCAGGCCAGCGCACACGCCGCCAAGCCGACCATGACGGCAATCAACTTCTCACCATGAACGAGCAAGAACGTCAGCAGCGCATCCTTGTTGAATGCAATGCGGGGCGCTTTCATGACGCGATCCTCCTGCGCGTGGGCCGATTCAACAGCGCTGCCTTGGGTGCCGGAGCCACCTTTTCCCCAGCATCGGCAGGAGCCACCGCA
>CANHYS010000482.1 GCA_947464585.1 Planctomycetaceae bacterium
ATCGCTGGGTCGCCGACGAAGGCTTCGCAGCGGGCACCGGCTGGCACCATGTCGCCGTGAGCTACACGTTTGGGGAACCCGATTCGATCCGCGGCTACATCGACGGCCTCCCGGTGACGGGCACGTGGGATTTCGGCGGCCCCACCACGAAGCCGCCGGTGGTCGACGACGACGAGGTCTGGATCGGCTCGTCGATCAACGGCAACATGGCCAACACGTTCCCCGGCCTGCTCGACGACGTGGCGATCCATCGCGCGATCGTGTCTCCGGAACGGATCGCAGCCCGCTGGGTGGTGGACGAGACCGTGCCGCCCGTGCCCGTCGTCGCACTCGCCCCGGTGCCCGAAGATGCAGTGCTCTACGAGATCATCGAGGGGGTTCCGGACCGCACCTGGTATTACGGCGGCCGCGGCCCATCCGAGTCGTTCACGCGACCGCAGTTCGCGCTGGTGGATCTGCCGCTCCGCTACGGCGAGACGGGCGTGCGTGAGGATCGCTCGGACCCCTTCATCGTGCGGGCCAGCGGCCGCATCGAACTGCCACCGGGTCCGCAGCGGCTCACGATCCGCACCCGCGGCGGGGCGAGGGTGTTTCTCGACGGCAAGAGTGTCGCCACGCTCCCGACGCCTCGCGACCTGAGCGACGGTCACGAAAAGCTCTTCGTGCCCGATCGCTTCGGACCGGCCGGCATTCGCCCAGTGCCGCAGGGGGATCAGCAAGCCATGGTGGACGTCGTCGGCGATGGCCGGCGGCATCTCGTGCGGGTGGAGTTTCGCGTCGGCGGTAACAATCGCCGACCGGAGACGGGGGATTTTTCGGTGAGCGTCGGCCCGCCCGACACGGTGCCCGTGATCGCCTCGCCCGCCGGCGAGGCGGTGGCCTTTTCCGAGGCCGGGTGGGAAACCCTTGCCACCCGGCTGCGGGCCGATTTCGCCGCCGAAAATGCGGCCCGCCGGCACACCGCACTCGCTCGTCACGCCGATGCGTGGGCTCGGCGTCATGCCACCGCCAAGGAGCGGGTCTCGACGAGGCCGCCCGTCGTGCCCCCCGAGATTCCCGCGTCGGCAATGGCCCATGCCGCCACGGTCCACAACGCCATCGACCGCTTCATCAACGCCCGGCTCGTGGCCGCCGACATCCCGCCTGCAGGCCTCGTCTCCGACACCGACTTCATCCGCCGGCTGTCGCTCGACGTGCGGGGGATCATCCCCCGTCCTGCCGAGATCAAGGCCTTCCTTGCCGACACGCGACCCGACCGCCGCGAGCGGCTGATCGACGCCTTCCTCGCCGACCTGCGGTGGGCCGACCACTGGGTGGGCTACTGGCAGGACGTGCTCGCCGAGAACCCAAACCTCGTCAACCCCACGCTCAACAACACCGGGCCGTTCCGGTTCTGGATCCACGAATCATTCCTCGACGACAAGCCGATCGACCGCTTCGCGACCGAGGCTGTGCTGATGCAGGGGAGCACCTACGGCGGCGGCCCCGGCGGCTTTGCGTTGGCCACGGAGAACGACGCGCCCTTCGCCGCCAAGGCGCACGTGCTCGGCCGGGCCTTTCTGGCGATGGAGATGAACTGTGCCCGCTGCCACGACGCCCCCAACCACCGCTTCATCCAGAAAGACCTCTTCAGTCTCGCCGCCATGCTCGCCCGCGGGCCACAGAAGGTGCCGCTCACGAGCAGCATTCCTGGCGGCAGCGCGCGTCTCGCCCGGCTGGCGGTGCAGGTGACGCTCGAGCCCGGCACGGAAGTGCCGCCGGCCTGGCCGTTCGCCGACGTCGTTACCGAAGCCGGCCCGGCCGTGCAAACCACATCGCCGGCCGACACCCGCGAACTGCTGGCGGCGCTCATCACATCACCCGACAACGACCGTTTCGCGCAGGTGGTCGTCAACAGGCTCTGGGCGCGATATTTCGGTCGCGGCCTCGTCGCCGACGCCGACGACTGGGAGAGCGAATCGCCGAGCCACCCCGAACTGCTCGACTGGCTCGCCCGGCAGCTCGTGGCCAATAACTACTCGCTCAAGGCCGTGGCCCGGCTGATCCTCGCCTCGCACGCCTACGGCCGCGGCCGCCTCGATCTGGAGCGAGCCGCGCCCGCGTCGATGTTCGCCGGCCGGGAGCCACGGCGGATGTCGGCGGAGCAGGTGGTCGATTCGCTCCACCTGGCCAGCGGCAAGCCGTTCGATGTCGAGGAGATCACGTTTGACGTCGAAGGGCTCAAGAAACGCAACGTGTTTACGAGGCTGCCGGCGCCCACCACGGCGTGGCAGTTTGCCACAACGGCCAACGAGCGCGACCGGCCGAGCCTCTCGTTTCCCTTCGCCCAGCAATACACCACCTTGATGGCCGCCTTCGGCTGGCGGGCCGAACGACAAAGCCCGATCACCGACCGCGAGACCGACCCCGACGTGCTCCAACCGGCGATCATGGCCAACGGCGTGGCGGTGAAAAAGGCCAGCCAGTTCTCCGAGTCGAGCGGCTTCACGCGTCTCGCCCTCGAAGACCGGCCGCTCGACGGCTTCATCGAGGTCGTGTTCCTCAGGATACTCGGCCGCTTCCCTACCGACGCCGAGCGGGCGGCCGCGGTCGCCCTGCTCCGCGATGGCTACGACACGCGGCGGATGGACGTCGATCCGGCCACGACCCCACCCCCCGAGCCGCGGCCCACGGGCGTGTCGTGGCCGAATCACCTCACGGAAGACGCCGACCGGGTGAAGCGGGAACTCGCCGCGATCGCCCTCCGCGGCGATCAGCCCACGCCTCAGCTCACGACCGACTGGCGGGAACGGGCGGAGGATTTCGTATGGACGCTCTTCAACACTCCGGAGTTCGTGTTCTTGCCATGACCCATCTCACGCGACGCCACTTCATCGCTGCTGTGTCCTCGGCCACCGCCGCGTCATCGGCCGCTGCCATCATGCCGCGACTCGCCCTTGGCAGTGAGTCAGGTTCGAGCGGCCCGCTCGGCAAGGCGGAGCACTGCATCTTTATCTGGCTCGGCGGCGGCGCCAGCCAGATCGACACGTGGGACCCGAAGGCCAAGGGGGATGCCAAGGCGAACAAGGCCGGCAGTTACTACGACCCGATTGCCACCGCGATCCCTGGCGTGCAGGTCTGCTCGCACCTGAGCCGCTGCGCGCCGCTGCTCGACCGATTCGC
>CANHYS010000483.1 GCA_947464585.1 Planctomycetaceae bacterium
AGTGGTGGTGGATCAGCCGATCGACCTCTCGCTCGAATGGAACGACACGCTTGGGCTCTCCGGTGGCAAGCCGCTGGTCGTGAGCCTGGTTGCGAGAGATGACGAGCCGCCCGCGATCGCTGTCGAAGGCTTGGCCGGCAAGGCCGTGCTTCTGGAGAGCGATACGGTCCGCTTCAGCCTGCAGGCGCGGGATGACTTCGGCGTGAAACAGGTGGGCATTGAGTGGATCGGCAGCAGCAGCGGTGCGGATGCCGGGAGTGACCATGCCAAGGGGGAGAGACTGCTGGCCGCCGGCGGGCCGACGGTCGATTCGCTCGACGCGGTGGGGACGTTCTCACCGGCGGCACTGTCGATCGCGCCGCAGACGGTGGAGGTGCGGGCGTTTGCCGAGGATTATCTGCCGGGCAGAGGCAGGGTCTATTCGGCGCCGGCTGTGTTTTTGGTGATGACCTCCGCCGATCATGCCCTCTGGATCAACGACCAGATCGCCCGCTGGAAGCAGCAGACCGCGGAGGTTCGCGATCGCGAGATGGAACTGCTGGCCAGGAATGAGGAACTACAGGAACTTTCGCCTGAGCAGCTCGACGGGATGGAGGCTCGCAAGGCGATCCGTGAACAGGCGGCCGCGGAGAAAAATAACGGCCGCCGGCTGGGACGGCTGGCCGAGAGCGGCGCGGAACTGGTCAGACAGGCCCTGCGGAATCCGGAGTTCGATGCCGGCACCCTCGAGCAACTCGCGCAGAACGTGCAGGACCTCGAGGAGATGGCCGAGTCGCGGATGCCTGGCGTGGGTGAGCTCCTGCAGGACGCGGCGGAGGCGTCGAAAGTAGGCGATGAACGCGAGGATGGCGAGCAAAGGAAAGTCGGCGAAGAACGCGGCGGCAAGCCGAACGCGGCGGGGAACGGCAAGAAGGACGATTCGCCCACTCCGCCGACGCCGCAGGTCGTCGACAAGGAAGATTCAAACTACGAGCCTGACGGGCAGGGGGAGTCACCGGAGAAGAAAGAGCCTGGCGATGGTGGTGGCGGCGGCAAACTTGGTCTGCCGACCACAACGGTGGGCAATGTCCCCAAAAAACCTGGCGACGGTTCTGCAAAGAAGCAGTCGCAGAAACAACTTCTCGACGCGGCGGTCGAGAAGCAGCGGCAGCTGATCGAGGATTTCGCGAAGATCTCCCAGCAGTTGGCGGATGTGATGGCGCGGCTGGAGGGCACGACCTTTGTGAAGCGGCTCAAGGCCGCGGCGCGGAGCGAATTGAAGGTGGGGGAGGGCCTGGCCTCGGTCGTGTCTGCCGCCTTTGGAAAGTCTGCGAAGGCGGAGCCGCACCTCCGGCAGGTCGATGCTGTTGCCAAGGGCAACGAAGAGGTGGGGAAGAAGCTCTCTGCGGTGATGGACGATCTGGATGCCTATAGCGAGCGGCGGCCGCAGCCGGCGATCCGCACCGTGCTCGAGGAGATGAAGGAACTCGACGTGCTCGGCAGCCTCCGGCAGCTCACCGACGACATGAAACAGGAATCGGGCCTGTCGATCGCCCAGACGGAGTTTTGGTCGGACACGCTCGACCGCTGGGCCGACGAACTGGTGCCGCCGCCTCAGGATGGCGGCGGTGATGGCGGTGCCGGTGATGGGCCGCCGCCTGAAAGCCTGCCCCCGGAGGTGGTGCTGGAGGCGATGCTGATCCTCGAGGCCGAAACGAATCTTCGCGAAGAGACCCGCGTCGCGGAGCAGATCCGGCCGTCGCTCGACGCCGGAGCGTTCAAGGCCCGTGCGGGCGGCCTCGCAGCTGAGCAGCTGGAGCTCGCCAAGCGCGTGGGCGGGCTCGTGGAACAGCTCGGCATGGCCGAAGAGGTGATCCGGTTCGACGAGGAGATCGAGCGGATGAAGCGGGAAATTCTTCCGAGCCGGAGCAGGCCACCGAAATTCGCCAGGGAGATCCAGCTGTTTCAACGGGTGCAGGAAGTGATGGCCGAATCCCGCGTCATCTTGGCAGGCCCCGACACCGGCCGCCGGGCGATCGCCGCCGAGACCGAGGCGATCGAACTCCTGCTGCAGTCGCAGTTTGGCGGCGGCGAGGGCGGTGGTGGCGGCGGCGGCGGGAGCCCCGGTGGCGGCAGCACTGGCGCCACCCGCAATGCGGCGATCGCCCGCCTGGGAGAGGGCGTCAACAGCCAGGCCCGCACCGAGGCTCCGGAGGAGGAACAGGCGATCGGCAAGAGCGGCATCGTGCTGCCGGAGGAATTTCGCAATGGATTGGATGCCTACTTCAACGCCTTCGAGCGGGGCCGCGATGCAGCCGGGGGAGCCCCATGAGGATCATCGACTTGAACGTCATCGAATGGGGCAGGGGAGTGTGGCTGACCGCAGTCATGGCCATCGCGGTGACGCTCGCGCGGCCGTCCAACCTCGTCACGGTGCAGGCCGAGGATGCCGCTGGCGTCAAGGCGAAGGACGCCCCGCCGGTCGAGGATCCGGCGGAGGTGCAGCGGCGGCAGCAGATCAAGCAACAGGCCACGCACTGGGAACAGCTGCTCACCAAGTTGCTCTATGGAGAACTGGAATTGATCCGTTCCATGTCGGGCGATATCCCGCGGGACGCAAGGCGGGCGATTGCACAGGCCGGGGAGCAGGCGGTGAAGGAGGCGGCGGTGCGGCTGGCCGAACTGCAGTTTGGCGGGCCGCGACGCCGACCTGAGGCGGGGCTTGGGCGCATCGTGATCAACGGTCTCGGCAAGCTGATCGTGAATGGCCAGAAGATCGTCGCGGAACAGCCGGCGGCCGGTGGCCGGGAGGACGATGAGAACAAGTCGGGCGATCCGGCGTCGCTGGTGTCCGATTCTCTGGCAAAGAGTCTGGCCGAACATGTCGGCAGCGCGCAGGCAGCTGCCTTGAGCAGGCAGATCGCCGAGCGGAGCGAACGTCGCAAGGCGGCGGCGGTTCACGAGATCGTCTCCGTGCTGGACGGAGAGCTCTTTCTGACGGCCAGGCAACGGGAGCAGATCGAAAAGTCGCTCTCGGAAAAGTGGGACGACTCCATGGCGTTGTCGTTGGAGGGGATGCACTGGGTCGACGACCGTCGCGTGTTTCCCGGGCTGCCGACCGACTGCATCAGCCCCCACCTGAGCGAGGCCCAGCGGAAGCGGTTTGCCCCGCAGGGGAA
>CANHYS010000484.1 GCA_947464585.1 Planctomycetaceae bacterium
ATCTCGATGACGATGTCGTCAGGTCGGGGATCCCGACGATCGAGTCGAAACGGCTGCAGTGGCTTGCTGGCTGAAACGGCGGCGTAGGCTTTCGAGGAAATCATGTGTCGTCCGTATGGGGCGTTGAAGAACCGGATGGCCGGAGATCAATGGGCATGGTGATGGGAATGTCCACCAAGTTTACCGACGAATCTCTTGCCCGACACCTCGACGTTGAGCCGGCCCGTCGTGCCCTTCGCATCAATCGCCCTGCACATCGGCTCGCTCGTGCAGCCGAACGCCGAACACGTGCCCTCGGGATCGGCCGACTGGGGCATGGCCGCCAGCTGAAACTGCTGCGGCTTGCCGCCCACAAGCAGGTTGAGCGTGAGCTGCTTGGCCTCGATCGCAACGGCATCTTTGGCTGCCCCGTCAAGGATGTAGATCGTCACCGTGTTGGCGGCATCGTCGTGCACCAGTTCCGCGTGATAGTCCTCCCTGCCGAGTTCGATGAGCGCACCATGATGCGGCCCCTCGGTCGGGTGCGCATGGGCATGCCCGCCCTTTTGCACGTTGGGCTGTGCCGCCACGGCCGAAACGCTTCCCGTCCCGAACATCGCAGCCAGTGCAATCGCAACCAGCCCGTAAGAACGTTTTGTCAGTCGCATCGCATACTCCTTTGGTTTCACACGCACCCACGCACCGGTCACTCTGCCGCCAATTCGTCACGGTCCTTCGCCGCCATCTCCTTCTCGGCCTGCGCTCGTCCGAAGCACCAGAAGAGCGCCGGATGGACGAAGAAATCGAGAAGCGTGGAGCTGATCAACCCGCCGAGGATCACCGTCGCGACGGGATAGAGGATTTCCTTGCCCGGTTCGCCGGCGGCCAACACCAGCGGGATGAGCGCAATGCCCGCCGTGAGCGCGGTCATCAGCATTGGTGCCACCCGCTCGCGGCCGGCACGCTCCACCATCTCAGGCGTGAACCGCTCCCCCTCGTGCCGCACGAGGTGCAGGTAGTGCGCGATGAGCAGGATGCCGTTACGCGACGCGATCCCGGAGAGTGAGATGAATCCCACCATGCTCGCGACGGTGAGGGACTGGCGGGTGAGCACGAGCGCCGCCACCGATCCGATCGCCGCCATCGGGAGCGCCGCGAGCACCTGCAGGGCGAGGTTCGTCGACCTGAAGAGCGTGTAGAGGGCGAGGAACATGCCCGCCAGCGATACGAGGCTCAGGATGCCGATCATCTTCGTCGCCTGCCGCTGGCTCTCGAACTGACCGCCGTACTCGAGGAAATAGCCCGTGGGCAACGCCGCCTGGATGGGGGCCAGCCGCTTCTGGATATCGAGCACGACGCCGTTCAGGTCGCGGCCCGCCGTGTTGCACTGGATGATGATCCGCCGGCGGACGTTCTCCCGGTTGATCGTGTTGGGTCCGCTCCCCTCAACGACGTCAGCCACGGTCTCGAGCGGCACCCGCCCCCCCGCCTTCAGGTTGATGGAGAGCCGCCGCAGGGCAGTCACGTCGACCCGATAGGGATCGTCGAGCCTCACGACGAGATCGAACTTCCGCTCCCCCTGCACGATCTCCGACACCGTTTTCCCGTTCATCGCCGTCTCGACGAACTCGTTGATCTCGTCGGCGGTCAGGCCGTATTGCATGAGCTTGTCCCGCTTGAGCCTGATCTGGAGCTGCGGAATCTCGGTCTGCTGCTCGACCATGAGATCCTTGACGCCTGGCACGCCCGTGATGGCAGCCTTCATCTGCTCGGCGGTGCGGCGGAGCACCTCGAGGTCGTCGCCGTACAGTTTGATGCCCACCTGGGCCTTCACGCCGGAGAGCATGTGGCTGATGAGGTGCGCCAGCGGCTGCTCCACCGACACCACGACCCCGGGCACCTCCGTCAGTTCCTCGCGGAGTTCCTCCAGCACCTCCTCGCGGCCACGCCCTGAATGGGGGTCGAAGCTGATGATGATCTCCGAGGCATTCACTCCCTCGGCGTGCTCGTCGAGCTCAGCGCGGCCCGTGCGACGGCCAAAATTGAGCACGCCCTTCACGCTCTTGATCCGCTCGTCCACCATCCCGGCGATGGCGTTCGACGTCTCCAGCGAGGTGCCCGGCGGCAAGAGCACGTTGACCTGCACGCACCCCTCGTTGAACGGCGGCAGGAAGTCGCGACCAAGCTGGGTGACGACGCCAATGCTCACGGCGACCGCGGCTGCCACCGCGATCAGGATCGGGGCCGGGTAGCGAACGCTGAGTCGGATCGCCCACCCCGCGAGCGACTTGAGGATCCTCAAGAGCAGCCCGTCCGTGTCGTGGTCCATAAACTTCGCACCGGGCAGCAACCAGTACGACAGCACCGGAGTCACAGTCAACGACACGACGAGCGACGCGAGGATGGAAACGATGTAGGCGATTCCCAGGGGTGTGAAGAGTTTTCCTTCCATGCCCTCCAGGGCGAAGAGCGGTACGAATACGAGCACCACGAGGATCGTGCTGAACACGATCGAGTTCCGCACCTCGCTGCTCGCCTCATACACCACCCGTAGCGCCGACTTCGGCTGCGGCAGCTGCTTGTTCTCGCGGAGCCTCCGGAAGATGTTTTCGACATCAACGATCGCGTCGTCCACGAGCTCGCCGATCGCCACGGCCAGCCCCCCAAGCGTCATCGTGTTGATCGACATCCCAAGCCACTTGAAAACCAGTCCCGTGATCACGATGGAAAGCGGAATGGCGGTGAGCGTGATGAACGTCGTGCGGAAGTTCAGCAGGAAGAGAAACAGCACGAGGACCACGAGCACGCCGCCGTCACGAAGCGCCTCGATCACGTTCCGGATGCTCAGGTCGATGAATGTCTTCTGCTGATACAGCTCCGGATTGATCCGAATGTCGTCGGGGAGCGACGGACGGAGTTCCTCGACCGCCTTCGTGACGGCATCCGTCAGCCGCCGCGTGTCGGCAGCAGGCTGCTTGGCGATGACGAGCATGACGGCGGGAATGCCATTGACGGCTGCGTCGCCCCGCTTGACCTGCGCCGCTTCGGCCACGCGGGCCACCTGCCCGAGCACCACCGGCCTGTCGCCGATCGCCTTGATGACGACAGACGTCAGATCGTTTACCGACTGGATGCGGCCGAGCGACCGCACCAGCAGTTCGTTGCCCCCCTG
>CANHYS010000485.1 GCA_947464585.1 Planctomycetaceae bacterium
ACAACCTCAACGATATTCGGGCGGGAGACCAGAATCTCTCGATGCTGAGGAGCCGGTCGGCGGCACGCGCAGGAGCGGGTGAATTCTGCGACTCACGAGCGATGCACGATTCGTCCAAGAGCATCCTGTAGCAGAATCCGCCGGCGACGAGCATGCCGCAGCCGGCGAACCATTGCGGCTGACTTCATTCCCTACGATCTCGCTTCACCAAACCGGCGTCTACGATTCAGCCCGCTTTGCCGAGGGCGGCCTCGATCGCGGTCTTGAGCGTGGCGTCGTCGGGAGCCACTCCCGACTTGTAGCGGCCCACGACCTTGCCGTCGCGGCCGATCAGGAACTTCTCGAAGTTCCAGCCCACCTCGCCCTTGGGATCGGCCGACTCGATGAGCGCCTGGTAGAGCGGCGCCTTGCCTGCCCCCTTGACGACGATCTTCGAGAACATGTCGAACGTCACGCCATACTTCGACGAGCAGAACGTGGCGATCTCAGCGTCGGTGCCCGGTTCCTGCGCGCCAAACTCGTTGGCGGGAAAGCCCAGAACGACCAGCCCCTTGTCCTTGTAGGCGTCGTAGAGTTTTTGCAGGCCGGCATACTGGCCGGTGTAGCCGCAGCGGCTGGCCACGTTGACGATCAGCACGACCTTGCCCTTGTAGCTGGCGAGATCGACCTCGGTGCCGTCGATCTTCTTGACCTTGCCGGTCAGCGGCGACCCCTGGTCGGCCTGGGCTGAAGTCGAGAGCAGGGCCCCCACGGCGAGCGTCACTATCAGCGTCACGAGTGTCTTCGTCAGCATCGGATGGTCTCCAAAACGGTGGGATGCAGGATGGCGGGATTCATCAACAACGACTTCGCTAGATTAGAGGCCGGTGCCGCAAGAAGTCAAAACAGTCGAGGGCAGCCCATGCTGCTCAGACGGGGCCGGCTGCCAGCACGTCGGGGCCGGCCTGCTCGGCATAGCTCGCGAAATTCTCGCGAAACTTCACCGCCAGCCCGCGGGCCGCCGCGGCCCACGCGGCCTCGTCGCTCCAGGCCCGCCAGGGCTCGAGGACGTCGCCATCGACGCCCGGAACCCGCGTTACGGCATCGAGGCCAAAGACAGGATCACGGGCCACCGGCGCCCGAGCCAGACTTCCCGAATGGATGCCGTCGATGATCCGGCGTGTTACAGCCAGATCGATCCGCCGGCCTTGCCCGTAGCCACCACCGGTCCAGCCCGTGTTGACCATCCACGCCTGGGCACCGTGCCGGGCGAGTTTTTCCGCCAGCAGCCGGGCATAGACCGCGGGATGCCGCACCAGAAACGCCGCGCTGAAGCAGGCGGAGAAGGTCGCCTGCGGCTCGAGGATGCCCACCTCCGTCCCGGCGACGCGGGCCGTGTAGCCGGAGAGGAAGTGATACATCGCCTGCTCCCTGGAGAGCCGGCTCACCGGCGGCAGCACGCCCGAGGCGTCGCACGTGAGGAAGATGACGTTCCGCGGATGTCCGGCCACGCAGGGAATCTTTGCGTTCGCGATGGACTCGATCGGGTAGGCCGCACGGGTGTTTTCCGTGATGGCGCTCGACGCGTAATCGACCTCTCGCGTTGCCTGATCGTAGACCACGTTCTCGAGCACTGTGCCGAAGCGAATCGCGTCGTAGATCTCCGGCTCCTTCGCCGCCGAGAGATGGATGCACTTCGCGTAGCAGCCTCCCTCGATATTGAAGATGCCGTCATCGCCCCAGCCATGTTCGTCGTCGCCGATCAGCAGGCGGGCCGGGTCGGCCGAGAGCGTCGTCTTGCCCGTGCCCGAGAGACCGAAGAAGAGCGACACGTCGTTGCCGCCCTCCGCACTCCGCCCCCCCTGCGGAGCCTCGTTGGCCGAGCAGTGCATGGAGAGCACGCCCCGCCCGGGGAGCATCCAGTGCATGATCGTGAACACGCCCTTCTTCATCTCGCCGGCGTATTCCGTGCCCAGGATCACCTGCTCGCGGCGTTCGAGCGACAGGTCGATGCTCGTGCGGCTGGTCATCTGCGCCGTCATCGGGTTGGCTGGAAACTGCCCGGCGTTGTAGATCACGTAGTCGGGCGTGCCAAACTGGTCGAGTTCGTCGAGCGTGGGCCGGATCAGCATGTTGTGCATAAAGAGCGCGTGGTAGGCGCGGCTGCACAGCACGCGGACCTTCAGCCTGCAGGCGGGGTCCCAGCCGGCGTAGCCGTCGCATACGTAGATCTGGTCCCGCGTGTTGAGGTAGTCGATGGCTCGTTGGCGGTTGAGCAGGAAGGTGTGGTCGTCGATGGGATGGTTGACCGGCCCCCACCAGACATCAGCCTCCGATTCCACCCCGCGAACCACGTGCTTGTCCTTGGGGCTGCGGCCCGTCTTGGCGCCCGAGCGGATCGCGATCGCACCGCTGGCCATGATGGCTGCGTGCTCACGGGTGACCGCATCCTCGTAAAGGCGGGCTGGCGGAGCGTTGCGAACCACGACGGGCACACTGATCTCATGCACCGACAGATCGACGTGGAGAGGCATCGGTTGCTCCTGGTGGGGTTGGCGGCACGAGAGGAGGAACGGCGGCCGGTGCCGCCGATGGCCGAGCGGAGGGACGCTGCGTGGGAACACCGGTCAGTGCCGACGGTAACCACGACGGACCGATCGCCAGGCACGTCGCCGCCACGAGCAGTCCGCAGCCGAGGCACGCAAAGAGCGGCCCCCAGGGACTGCGCCG
Source organism: Planctomycetaceae bacterium (assembly GCA_947464585.1). The sequence continues at coordinate 2,710 of CANHYS010000485.1, forward strand.
CACCCGCAGCCCACGGACAGCGCGTCGCAGCCGTCTGGTGAACTCTCCCCATCCTTCGGCCGACGACCGTTCACCAACGTTCACGATGCTCACGGTTCGCAGGGCTCCGTTGCCCTCGATGTGCAGTTGAAAGCCACGGTCCGGCAGGGCCGCGCTTTCACCGGCCCAGCGGGCCTTGGGATCGAGCGACGAGACAACCTCTGCCACCAGCGGACGAAACTGCTCCACGGTGATGTTGTAGACCACCATCCGCGGACGCGAGACGAGCACGCACACCGCCACGCACAGGACGAACAAAAACGCCAGCACGGGCCAGCTCCATGGTGAGCCTCCGGTCACCGGCACCAGCAGCGCCAATGGCCCCACCACCGCCAGCCCCGACACGGCCGCAGCCAGTATCACCCCATCGAAGACACCCGACACGGCCAACGGCCTC
>CANHYS010000486.1 GCA_947464585.1 Planctomycetaceae bacterium
GATCCCGTCCCGGCGCCGCCCGTGGCCGTGACTCCCGCGGCACTGACGACGACCGCGGGCCGCCGTTCGATCTATGCCTCGCAGGCCCGCCGCGCTGCAGAGCCCGTCAGCACCCAACCGGTGCGGTGAGCGGCTACAGCCCCGCGCCCGTCACGAGCAGCGTGATGTGATAGAAGACCGGCGCGGCGAAGCAGATGGAATCGATGCGGTCGAGCACGCCGCCATGGCCCACCACGAGCGTGCCGTAGTCCTTGACGCCGCGGTCGCGTTTGATCGCCGACATCGTCATGCCGCCGGCGAATCCCATCGTCGCCACCACGAGGCCGGCCAGCGCCGCCTGCCAGGGCTGGAAGGGTGGCGCCGCCCACCAGAGCGCCGCGGCGAGCAGCGCCGTGCTGGTGGCGCTGCCGAGCAGCCCCTCCCAGGTGCGGTTTGAACTCACGTTCGCGGCCACGAGCCGCCGGCCGAGCATCCGGCTCCAGACATACTGCATGCAGTCGGCGAACTGCACGAGCAGGATCAGGAAGAAGAGCAGACGGAAGTTCGCGCTGCGTCCCCCGCCGGCTGCACCCTCGATCGGAATCTGCAAGAGCGCGGGGGCGAACGACAGGCAGTAGACGCAGACGACCAGGCCGGCCTGGATTTTCGCGGTGCGTTCCAGGAACCGCTTGTAGTCGCCGGCGAAGGCGACGCGGGCCAGCACGAACAGCGTCGCGTAGACCGGGAGGAACACGCTGAAGATGTCGTAGCGGTTGAGGCCCACCAGCAGGTAGTGCAGGGGTGTAAAAGCGAAGAACACCCAAAAGAGCGCGCGGTGGTCTCCCTTGCGTGTGGGCGTGAGCGTGATGAACTCGCGCAGGGCCCAGAACGAGACCAGCCCGAACAGCACCACCGTGGCGGTGGTGCCCAGCCAGAACGCGGCGGCCAGCACGGTGCAGAGCACCCACCAGCCCCTGATCCGCAGATTGAAGGTGCGGACGGCCGCGGGGTCGAGGCCGCGGTCGGGGTGTCGCTTGAGGAACTGGCCCACGACCGTGGCGCCGGTGAGCAACGCGAGCACGCCGGTGATCAGGGCGATGGTGCGGATGTCGTTCATGGACGCGGATGGTTCCTGGCTATTCCCAAACTATTCCCAAACTATTCACTATTCTTTGAGCGACAACACAGCACGCCGGGCACGGGCCAGGAAGTCAACCTTGGCCTCGCCGCGTTCCAGCCATAACGGCGGGCCGAAGCTGATGCAGGAGAGCATGGGCACCGGCAGGAACTCACCACGCGGCAGCACGCGGTTCAGGTTGTCGATGTGCACCGGAATCAGTTCGATGTCGGGCCGCTTCTTGGCCAGGTAGTAGAGGCCGCTCTTGAACTCATCGACCTCGCCGCTGACGCTGCGGCTCCCCTCCGGAAACACGATCAGCGAATGGGTGGTGCCGGCTTCCCGCAGCATCAGATCGACCGGGCTCTGGTGCACCTTGATGGCGGTGCGATCGATCAGGATCGCATCGAAGACCTCCTGGGCGAGCCAACGACGAACGATCCCACGCGACCAGTAGTCCTTGGCGGCGACGGGCCGCGTCACCTCCCGCACCGGCTGCGGCAGCGAGGCCCAGATGATGAGAGCGTCGAGATGGCTCGTGTGGTTGGCAAAGTAGATCCGCTGGCAGGTGTCGGGCTGGCTCGCGATCCAGCGGACGCTGGAGCCGGCGAGGAGGCGGGCCAGAGCCGCGAGCGACAGGCCGGCCACCCGGCAGAATGCGGAACGGCCAGCCTTCGATGGGGACGCGAGTGGCGGCGTGGGAGCAACGGGTTCCGTCAGATCGGCAGGGGACAGCATGCGATCATCTTCCCCGGGTGGGAGGCATCCGGTCAATGATCAACGGTTCATGTCCGCGGCACCGCCCCGCCCGGAGGTGTCGGCCACGAAGGGGTTGTGACGTCGCTCGTGGCCGACGGTCGTCGTCTCGCCGTGGCCCGGAAACACGACCGTATCGTCCGGGAGCGTGTAGAGCCCGCCGCGAATGCCCGCTGCCAGGGCTGCAAAATCGCCATCCGGGAAGTCGGTGCGGCCGATTCCCTCCTGAAAGAGGACATCCCCGCCAAACACCAGTTGCGGGCTCGTGTCGTCGGTGCGAAAGACGACATGGCCGCGCGAGTGGCCGGGGATCGCGACGACCGTGAAGGCGAAGCCTGCGAGTTCGAGGCCTTCGCCGTCGTCGAGGACGCGGTCTGCCGGCGGGCTCACCAGGGCCAGGCCGAAGGCGCCGGAGAGGTTGCCGGCCGGATCGGTCAGCTTCGAGGCGTCATCGCGGCCGATCAGGATCGGGAGCGATGGCCACTGGTCGCGGAGCGCGGCGTTGCCGGCGATGTGGTCGGAATGCCCGTGTGTGAGCAGGATCGCGACCGGGGTGAGACCGCGTTCCTCGATCCACTCGATGATGGCGTCTGGCTCGAAGCCCGGATCGACGACCAGGCATTCCATGCCGCCGCGGCGGCTCAGCACGTAGGTGTTTTCACCGAAAGGGGCCGACTCGATGCGGGCCACCACGACGTCGGTCTGGGTTGGCAGCAGTTCGACGGACGCCATGGAAACCGGGCTGAGGGAGGGGGGATGCAGGTGAGGGGCAGGGGATGGGGGCAGGGCTGGCCAGGGAGCCGCCGGACAGCGATCCCGAGTGCCGCAGGTCTGGTGAAAGGATCGTTTGCCCCGGCCGCCCGGGCAAGGGATTCGTCTGTGAGAGCCGAAAAGCGATTGGAAATGGCATGGTGGCGGCCGCGGCGTGCCGTTAGACTCGCGCCGCCTTTCCAAAATTTCGCGGCGCACAGGCTGGCGAGTGCGTTGCTGGGAGCCGATGGCACGAAGCAGGTTTATGGAGGTCGAGATGGTTGGATTCATTCAAACGCTTTCATTCGCCCGGTTTGTCATGAGCCGCAACCGGAGGCCGATGTCCCTGTGTGGTCGGTTTGCCGCGGTCGCCGCGGTCCTGATGCTTCCCATCGTGGCCGGATCTCCCGTCTGCGGTCAGCAGCCTGCTGCGGCCCAGCCTGCCGCCGGCGACGCAGGCCTGAACGGACCGGGCCTCGTGCCCAACGGCGGACTGTCGACGGCCAACGCCAACGCCGGCGTGGCACAGGCGGCCACCGGC
>CANHYS010000487.1 GCA_947464585.1 Planctomycetaceae bacterium
AACGGCAATCACCCGATTGTCCGCGAGCTGATCTTCCTCTGCCTGCGTCACTGGGTGCACAACTACCACATCGATGGCTTCCGATTTGATCTGGCGAGCGTGCTCAGCCGCGACCGCAACGGCGACATCCTGCCGAATCCGCCGATCGTCGAGCTGATCACCGAAGATCCGCTGCTCGCCGACACGAAGATCATCGCCGAAGCGTGGGATGCCGCCGGGGCCTACCAGGTCGGCTCGTTCGCGAGCCTGCGGTGGGCCGAGTGGAACGGCCGCTATCGCGACGACGTCCGCCGCTACTGGCGGGGCGACTACGCGCAGACCGGCCACCTCGCCACGCGGCTGGCCGGCTCCAGCGACCTCTACGGCGACGACGGCCGCCAGCCCTATCACAGCATCAACTTCGTCACCTCCCACGACGGCTACACGCTCAACGACCTCGTCACCTACCGCGACAAGCACAACGAGGCCAATGGCGAGGGCAATCGCGACGGTGACAACAACAGCTTCTCCGACAACTACGGGTTCGAGGGGCCGACCAAGCGGGCCGACATCGAGGCGGTCCGGTCGAGGCAGATCCGCAACATGCTCGCCACGCTGCTCTTGAGTCAGGGCGTTCCGATGGTGCTGGCCGGCGACGAATGCCGCCGCACGCAGCAGGGCAACAACAACGCCTATTGCCAGGACAACGAAGTCTCCTGGTTCGACTGGAGGCTCGTCGAGACGCATGCCGACCTCGTGCGGTTCACGCGGGAACTGGTGCGGTTGCGGCTCGACAACCCCACGCTCCGCCGCCGCACGTTCCTGCTGGGTGGGGCGAGTGAGGCGGGAGGGCTGCCCGACGTCGAGTGGTTCTCGCCGGATGGCAGCCATGTCGACTGGTATGCGGCCGACGCGAGTCTCGTCTGCTTCTTCGGCGCTCCGTCGCGGGAAAAGCTGGTCCAGGAGGACGACGCGGCGGCGGGTGGCATGGAGGGCAGGCCGCGGCACGTGCTGATCTTCACACACTCCGGATCGTTGCCCCGCCGCTTCGAATTTCCCCGGCCCGAGGCCATCTCATCGCTCCCGTGGCGGCTGTTCATCGACACCCGGCGGTCCGCCCCGGACGACATCTTCGTCCTCGGGCAAGGGCCTCTGGCCGACGTCTCGCAGCCACTCGATCTGGTGGAGCGGTCGCTGGTCTGCTTCGTGGCGGAGCCTGAGCCAGAACGCAGGGGCATTACCTATGTGCCGACATGATCGGTATGATGGGGGGCGGCCGTGCCCCCCAACCACCCCGTCAGGAGATGTGTGATGCGTGCGACGATGAGCTGTGACCGGAGCCTTTTTGGCGTTCTCCTCGGCATGCTGTCTGTCGGCGTGCTGGGTTGCAGTCCTGCCGCGACCCCCGTGGCCCCAGCCAAGCCGGTCGCCGCTCACGCCGACCATGACAAGCACGACAAGCATGATCACGACCACGGCAAAGACGATGATCATGACCATGGCAAGGCCGACGATCACGACGACCACGCCCACCCGGAGACGCTTGCGGCCGGGGTAGCGGAGCTTGAAGCCATGTGGGGCCACGTCAAGGCGGCCTTGAAGGCCGATGATCGCGAGAAGGCCGACGAGAAGGTGCACGCGGTCGGCCACCTGCTCGAGGACTTCGAGAAACTGCTCGCCAAGGAAAAGGCAGAGGCGCAGGAGGCCGGCAAGAAGGCGACGCAGGAGGTATTTGACTGCTTCGACAAGCTCGACGAGGCCTTCCACGGCGAAGAAGACGCACTGAAGAAGCTCGATCTCGATGCGCTGGGAGAGCGGCTCGAGGCCGCGATCAAGTCGCTCAAGGAGCTTGCTACGGGCGGCTCGAAGTAGGCCATACGCGAAAACACCATCACGGAGGATGTTCATGTTGGCGACACAGGTCAGACGTTTCGGCGGGATGATCGCGGGCTGTGCAGCGGCCATGGGCGTGCTGCCACTTTGCATGTGCATGGCGCTGGAGATCGACCCGGCGACCGTTCGCAACCAGTTGGTGCTGCCCGCCGAGCCGGCTGGGGCGATCACGCCGACGGCGGCCAAGGAGAAGCTCACGAAGGATCCGCAGCCGATCGTGATTGCCGGCCGCATCGGGGCGCGGGGCGGCATGGAGCCGTTCCTGGAAAACAAGGCATCGTTCGTGCTCGTGGAGATTCCGGCCGACGATCACGCCAAGAAGCCGGGCCACGACAATGACAACTGCCCGTTCTGCAAGAAGCGTCAGGCGAACTCGCCGATGACGGCTGTCCAGTTTGTGGGTGCCGACGGCAAGGTGCTTCCGGTCGATGCCCGGAAGCTGTTCAACGTCGCCAAGGGCTCCGAGGTCGTGGTCCGCGGCCATGGCGTCTTCGACCCGAAGCTGGCAATCCCGGTGATCCAGCTCACGGCCGAGGGGATGTTCGTTCGCCCACCCGCCAAATAGCAACAGGTCGCGAGGCCCAACCCGCCATGCAAACGGCCTTCAAGGAGTGGGCGGTCATCTGTCGGGCGCTCGTGCAGGGCCGCCAGCGGGTGATTCTCCGCAAGGGCGGGATCGTGGAGCCGGGCGGTCAGTTCGAACTTGCGCACCGTGAGTTTCTGCTGATGCCGACGTTTCTCCACCAGTCGGCCGAGAGCCTCGTGCCGGAGGCCCGCGACCTGCTCGTCGACATTGATGCCGACCGGCCCCCGGAGGGAACGGTGGTGCTTCGTCATCGGGCCTGCGTGATCGACGCGGTGCGAATCGAATCGCTCGACGAAATGGCGCGATTTCGGGGCGAGCACGTGTGGGCGGATCACGTGGTGGCGGAGCGGTTTCACCGCTGGCGCGATGAACTGCACGTGCTGACGGTCGAGGTGTCGGCGCTGCCGGAGCCGATCGTCCTGCCGTGGCGGGAATCCTTCGGCGGCTGCAAATCCTGGGTGAACCTGGATCCCGTGCCGCACGAGGGATGACTCGCCCCGAAAGCTGCTACAGCTCAGGTTCCGTACCCGCCACGAACGGCTTCAAGATCGCCGCGATCGTGCCGTTCCATTTCCAGAGGTGGCTGGATCGTCGTTCCCGACCTGCTCCGGCCGTGCCGGTGCGGTGCAGCCAGTAGGACTCGCCCTCACGGATCGGCCACTGGGCCAGCTTCGGCCACCACTGC
>CANHYS010000488.1 GCA_947464585.1 Planctomycetaceae bacterium
CGGATGTCGGCCAAGGAACTTGCTGAGGACAGGCATCCGCCTGTCGGGGCGGCACGATGCGATGTTTTTCGTGAACACACCGTCGCCGGCTGCGGCATGCTCGTCGCTGGCAGATTCTGCTACAGGATGCTCTTGGACGAATCTTGAATCGTTCGTGAGTCGCAGAATTCACTAGCTCCTGCGCGTGCCTCCGACCGGCTCCTCAGCATCGGGAGATTTCATGGGATTTCATGTCTCCCAGACGCTCGCTCCCGCCGGTTTTGACGGTTGAAACGGTTTTTCTGGAGAATCGGCCGTCGATCGGCCGAAAATATGGGTGGGTGTTGGGGATGGGGAACAGCCGCTGATGAGATCCGGGGCGTGACGCCCGGTCGGCGGGGCGGGCGCTGGCCTTTGGGGAGGCCTGCGACGCCCGGTGGGAGACCGATCCCGCCATCTGGAAGGGACCGCATGGTTGAGGCACGACTGACACGGGATCCGCTTCCGCGGGCATGGACGCTGGCGACGGTGGCCGCCGTGGGGCTGGCTTCGGTCGGCTGCACGATGTGCCCCGATCCGTTCGACTATTCCGGACCGGTGCCCAACGGTTCGTCGCCACAAAACGACTTCCGGGCCCGCAGCAATGGCATTCTGCCGCTGGGCGCAGCGCCCAGGCCATGGCCACTGATCGTGAAAAACGGCGGTGCTCAGGCCGAAGGGACGCAAGAGAACGAGCCGACGCCCACGCTCGCCGACGAGACCGGCGCGGAGGCGTTGCAGCAGGCGGTCGCCGTGGTCGGGGAATCGGAGGAAGAGATCGGGACAGACGGCCGGTTGGAGGTGGTTCCTGAAGCGTCTGGCTCCACGCCAGACGCACTCGAGCCTGTGCCAGCCGCCATGGAACCGACAGACACGCCGCCTGTCCAGACCGGCGAGACTCCCGGCTGGCGGGCCCGCCGCTGAGCGGCGCACGTGATCTGGCTCACGGACGTCGTGTCAGGGACGCCAGCCGTCGGGAACGACCGCGTCCTTGGGCACCACGGCGATGCCGTCGCGGACCGTGAAACGGTCGCTATCGGCTGATGTCTCGCAGCCATGGTCGTTGACGATCCTGGCCCCGCGGCCAATCCGCACGTTCTTGTCGACGATCGCCCCCTCGATCACGGTGCCCGCGCCGATGCCCATCCGCGGCAGGCCCTTGGCAGTGTTTGCGGCGATGTCGTCCGCCGTCTCGAAGAAGTCGTTGCCGAGGATCACGGAATTGCGGATCACCACGTCGCGGCCGATCCGGCACCGCACGCCGATCACGCTGTTCTCGATCACCGCCCCTTCTTCGACGAGGCAGCCGTCGGAAAGCAGGCTGTGCCGAATGGTGGCGCCGTCGATCCGTGATGGCGGCAGGAACCTGCCGCGGGAATAGATCGGGGCCTCCGGCATGGCCATGTCGAACGGTGGCGCGGGGCTGGCCAGATCGAGGTTGCACTGGTAGTAGGAGCGGATCGTGCCGATGTCCTCCCAGTAGCCGTCGAAGGGATGCAGTTGCACCTTCTTGGCCCGGATCGACGCCGGGAAAACCTCGCGGCCGAAGTCCTGGTAATCGGTCTTGGTGAGAAGGTCGACGAGGCAGTCGCGGTCGAACAGGTAGATGCCCATGCTCGCCATCAGGCTGCGACCCTGGGCCGGAATGCCCTGCCGCTCGATCCAGTCAGGATCGGTCCGCATCATGTCGAGTTCTTTCTGCGTCTGCGGCTTCTCCAGGAAGCCCTCGACGCGGCCATGGCCGTCGAGCCGCATGATGCCCAGCGCCGAGGCAGCCTCCGCGTGAACCGGAATCCCCGCGATCGTGACGTCGGCGCGGCTCGACATGTGGGTGGCCAGCATGTCGGCGTAGTTCATCCGGTAGAGCTGGTCGCCGGAGAGAATCAGCACGTGGCGGATGTCGGGCTGCTGGATATACCGGAGGTTCTGGCGAACCGCGTCGGCGGTGCCCTGGTACCAGCCCGCGTTGTCGGTCGTCTGCTGGGCGGCCAGGATCTCCACGAAGCCGCCGTTGAACGGATCGAAGGTGTAGGTGCGGCGGATGTGGCGGTGGAGGCTCACCGAGTTGAACTGCGTGAGCACGTAGATCCGCTGCACGCCGCTGTTGATGCAGTTGGAGAGCGGGACGTCGATGATGCGGTATTTGCCGGCCAGCGGCACGGCGGGCTTGGAACGGTCGCGGGTGAGGGGATAGAGCCGGGTGCCGCGTCCACCCCCGAGCACCAGAGCCAATACACGCTGCACGCTCATGTTGACCACTTCCTTGCGAATGCCTGTGCTTGCCCGCCAACCATCATGCTACGGGAACCGGCGATGCATCGAAAAGGGGACGCAGCTGTTTTCCGGATGGAAAAGGGACGGAAAAGAGCTGCGTCCCCTTTTTCTCACTTCAGCACGAAGTTCACGAGCCGACCGGGGACCGCGACGACCTTGGCGATCTCCTTGCCGGCGATCAGCTCGGCGATCTTCGGATCGGCCACCGCCGCCGCCTTCATCGCCTCGGCATCGGCGTCGGCGGGCACGACCACACGGCCGCGGAGCTTCCCCTGAATCTGCACCGGGATTTCGACCGTGTCGTCCTTGAGCCACTTCTCCTCGACGGCAGGCCAGGCTGCCAGCGACACCGGGGCGGGCCGGCCGAGAATCTCCCAGAGTTCCTCGGCGAGATGCGGCGCGAAGGGGGCCAGCACCGTCACGAAGGGCTCGAGGATCGCCCGCGGCCGCCGCTCGAGCGGCGTGCAGAAATTCACGAACTCCATCATGCGAGCGATCGCCGTGTTGAAGGAGAGCGCCTGGATGTCCTTCGTCACCTTGTCGACCGCGCGGCTGATTTCGCGAAGCTGGTCATCGGTCGGGGCATCGTCGCAGACCTGTGGAGCCAGCGTGATTCCGTCGGCCCGCTCGTCGACGACGAGACGCCAGCAGCGGTCGAGGAACCCCCGCACGCCACCCACGCCCGCCGTGCTCCAGGGCTTCGTCGCCTCCAGCGGCCCCATGAACATCTCGTAGAGCCGCAGGCTGTCGGCGCCGTGGTCGCGGACGACCTGATCGGGATTCACCACGTTGCCGCGGCTCTTCGACATCTTGTAGGCCCGGCTCTCGACGCGGATCTTGGGCGCGTC
>CANHYS010000489.1 GCA_947464585.1 Planctomycetaceae bacterium
ACTGCGGCATCACTTTTTTCGACACCGCCGACGTCTACGGCGATGGCCTGAGTGAACGCCTGATCGCCCGCCTCCGCCGCGAGCGCTCCGAGCCCTTCTTCGTCGCCACGAAGGCGGGCCGGCGGCTCAATCCCCACACGGCCGACGGCTACAACGCAGCGAACCTCACGGCCTTCATCGATCGCAGCCTGAAAAACCTCGAGACCGACCGGATTGATCTCGTGCAGTTGCACTGCCCGCCGACGGATGTCTATTACCGCCCCGAGGTCTTCCAGGCCCTCGATGACCTCGTCGTCGCCGGCAAGATCGGCCACTACGGCGTGAGCGTCGAACGCGTCGAGGAGGCCCTCAAGGCGATCGAGTATCCCAACGTGCAGTCGGTGCAGATCATTTTCAACGCCTTCCGCCTCCGGCCCGCGGAACTCTTCTTCGAGGTCGCGATGAGACGGCAGGTGGCCGTGATCGCACGCGTGCCACTGGCCAGCGGTCTGCTGAGCGGGAAGTTCTCCCGCGCCACCGAGTTTCCCGCTGACGACCACCGTGCATTCAATCGCGAGGGCGCCGGCTTCGACCGGGGCGAGACATTCTCGGGCGTCGACTACGAAACAGGTCTTGAGACCGTGGAACACCTGCGACCGCTGGTGCCGCCCGGCGCGACACTTGCACAGTTCGCACTGAAGTGGATCCTGTCATTCGAGGCCGTGTCGTGCGTGATTCCTGGTGCGCGTCGGCCCTCGCAGGTGGAGGACAACGCCCGCGCCGCCAACCTGCCGCCACTCTCGCCCGAGACGCTGGCCGCGGTGCAGGAGATCTACGACGATCGCGTCCGCCCGCTCGTGCACCATCGGTGGTGAACAGGTCAGTCGCTCACGCACATCCCATCGCTTACGCTCCGGGCTTGTATGCGGCGTGGCGGTGCGTCCAAATAAAAGCCCCGGGCGCAAGCCCGGGGATCGCGAAACAGAGCGGCTCGCCTTTTGCCATTGAGCCCGGCGTTAAGCCAGGATGCCCTTGACGACATGGCCGTGCACGTCGGTGAGCCGGAACTGGCGGCCCTGGTAGCGGAACGTCAGCTTCGTGTGGTCGATGCCGACCATGTGCATGATCGTGGCCTGCATGTCGTGGATGTGCACCGGGTCGGCCGTGATGTTCCAGGCGTAGTCGTCGGTCGAACCATAGACGTGGCCCGCCTTCACGCCGCCCCCAGCGAGCCACCACGAATAGGCCTTCCCAAAATGATCGCGACCCTTGGGATTGGCCGGGTCGCCCTGGCCGAAGGGCGTCCGCCCGAACTCGCCGCCCCAGGCGACCAGCGTGTCGCTGAGCAGGCCACGCTCCTTGAGATCCTGCACGAGCGCCGCTGACGGGCCCTCCGTGTCGCGGCACTGGGTTTCAAGCTGCGTGAAGAGGTTGCCATGCTGGTCCCAGCCGGCGTGCATCAACTGCACGAACCGCGTGCCCCGCTCGAGCAGCCGCCGCGCGATCAGGCAGTTGTAGGCAAAGCTGCCCTTCACGTGCACGTCGGCCCCGTAGCGTTCGAGCACATGCTTTGGCTCATCTGAAAAATCGACGAGGTCGGGCACGCTCGCCTGCATCCGGTAGGCCATCTCGTATTGCGCGATCCGCGTGTCGATCTCCGGATCGCCGTAGTCGGCCAGATGAGCCGCGTTCATGGCGGCGATGTCGTCGAGCAGCGCCCGTCGCGACTCACGGCTCACGCCGGCAGGGTTCGCCAGATACGGCACCGGATCGCCCGTGTTGCGAAACCGTACGCCCTGAAACCGGCTCGGCAGGAAGCCGCTGCCCCAGTAGTGGTCGAAGAAGAGCTGGCCGCAGCTCTTCTCCTTGTCGGACGACGTCATCACCACGAAGGCCGGCAGTTCATCGGTGTCGCAGCCGAGGCCGTAGCTCATCCACGCCCCCATGCTCGGCCGGCCCGGCACCTGCGCACCGGTCATAAAAAACGTCACGCCCGGCGCGTGGTTCACCGCCTCCGTATGCATGCTCCGCACGAGGCAGATCTCGTCGGCGATGCTGCCGATGCCCGGCAGCATCTCGCTCATCTCGATGCCAGACTTGCCATATTTTCTGAAGCCCTTGATCGGCGCGACGACCGGCCACTTGGCATACCCGCTCGACATCGTCGAGAGCCGCGTGCTGCCGCGGACGCTCTCGGGAATGTCCTCGCCACCGCGGCTCATGAGCGCAGGCTTGGGATCGAAGAGGTCGACGTGTGATGGCCCGCCTCCCTGCCAGAGCATGACCACCCGTTTCGCCGTGGGCGGATGGTGCGGCAGCCCCGGCAGGCCGGGCGTGCCGCGGGCCTCGGCGGCGCCGCTCGCTGCCGGTGCATGGCGGTTGAGCAACGATGCAAGCGCCACCGAGCCGATGCCCAGACCGGCCGAGCCGAAGAGCCGACGGCGGGTGACCCGCTGGATGGTTTCAAGGTGCAGGTCGGTCATGGGTCACGGGCCTCTTTGATTGATCCCCCGGCTCGCGCCGGGGGCTTGTATGCCGATAAAAGCCCTAAGCGTCAGCGCCGGGATGCTGATGATGGCGTGGCGAAGGGTCACTCCCGTGTCAGGGCCTCGTCGAGGTTGAAAATCCCCAGGCAGACGCTGCTCAGGGCCGCGTGCTCGGCCAAGTCGAGCGCCGCGTCACGCGGGCTCTCGCCCACGCTCACGAGCTGCTTCGCCGCCTCGGCGTCGGCCCGGTAGGCCGCCAGTTGCCGCTCGTGCATCCGCCGCAGCGTGGTCATGTCGTAGTCGGTCGGCCGGCGGCAGAGCACGCGGCGGAAGACAAACGCAAGCCGACCGTCGGTGTCGGGAGAGGTCTTCATGGCATTTTCGGCCAGCACGCGCGAAGCCTCCACCCAGGTCGGGTCGTTCAGCGTTGTGAGGGCATGCAGCGGCGTGCAGGTGCGGCTGGACCGCACGTTGCAGGTCTGCCGATTGGCCATGTCGAACATGTTGGCCGGGTTCACCGTCCGCCGCCAGAAGGTGTAGAGACTGCGGCGATAGAGGTCGCTGCCATGCGATGACGGATAGGTGAAGTCGCGTTCCTTCGTGATCGCCAAAGCCTCCCAGATCTCGTCCGGCTGATAGGGATAAACGGGCTGGCCGCCAAGACGGGGGTCGAGG
>CANHYS010000490.1 GCA_947464585.1 Planctomycetaceae bacterium
CTGTCGAACGTGCTCTACTCTTCAGTGAGGGGACCGAACTGGCTGCGATGCCCGAGCGATGGCGATGCCACCTACGTCACCACCCCGCTAGGCTATACGGCGACCAATTATTATTGCTCCGGCGGCCCGCTCCCCTGCGGCGCCTTCAGCGCTCCCTGCACTGCCCCATACACGACCTACGCCAGCCCCTGGCCAGGAGCACCCGACTGCCGCTATACGCGAATGCAGACGCGGTCACAGATTCGGGGCATGTTCACCCAGTTCACTGAGACGGTGCCGGCGACCCGAGAACCTTCGCTCACGATTCGCCTCAAGGACGTCCGTGACGGCCTGAGCAAGACGCTCATGCTGGGCGAGTCGCTGCCAGGAGAGCATCGGATGCAGATCGACAACAGGAATGCGTTCATCGCCTACGGCATGTGCCCGATCTCGTCGACGATCCCGATCAACACGTTCACTCCTTATTCCGGCGCCTGCACAGCCACCAGCGGCGACTTCACCCGTGACAACTGGGGCGTATCGATCGGATTCAAGTCGCGGCACGTCAACGGCGCGAACTTTGCCTTCGGCGACGGCTCGATCCGCTTCCTGAATGAGAACATCAACATGAACACGATGCAGCTGCTGGGCCACCTCCAGGATCTGCAGCCCGCTTCCGTGCCCGACTGATCGCCCGAGTGTCAGTCACCAGTCCGTTTTCATGCCTCACTCGACTATCCCCCCGAAGACCATCGCCGTGCACCCAGTCAGCCCGCGTCCCCGTTCCGTGAATCTCCTGGGTGCGATCGTGGGCGTGGCGGCGGTCGCATTGGCGGCCAGCGGCTGCGGCGGCAACGGGCTCGTGCCCGTCAACGGCACGCTCGTGGTGGATGGCAAGCCCGCGATGGCTGGTGTCCGAGTGTTCTTCAGCCCCAAAGGAGATACCCGACCGGCCGACGGATGGGTGGCGGCCGACGGCACGTTTTCGTTGAAGACGATGAACAAGCCGGGGGCCATGCCGGGCGACTACGCTGTGACGTTCACAAACTCGACCGAATCGATTCCCAAGCCGGGAACCGAATTAACACCCGTCAATGGCGATCCACCCAAGGACTGGATGGCGCATCTCGCCCTCGTGACTAAGTTCCTCGAGAACCCGCCAATCGGGCCAGGATGGATTCCCAAGGTCTACGCTGACCACAGCAAGACACCGCTGACGTACACCGTCAGCAGAGGCAGCAACAAGGCGACCTTTGAGATCGAGTCCGCGCCAGTGAAGGCCGGCGCTGCGAAGTAGCCCAATACTGCGCGGATCTGCTCGCCGCCATGCGGGACCCATAGCGATCTGGCCACCCACGACCGACTCTTGGAGCGACTCCCCGGATCGGGTAAGCCGCCCGCGGCAACGCCCGGGCATCGCGCGACGATCGAATTGTTTTCCGACTGACTGGATGTTTGGGAGCCGCTGCCGAATCTCGTACGCTGCTGTCCACGATTGTCCGAACTGGTTCCGGGCGACGCCAGTCGGGACATTCCAGACGAAACGCTCCCGGCTACAAAAAGGGCTCTGGAACATGATGCGCCGAAGCCTTTCCCTTCTCCTCGTTCTCTCGGTGGCTTGGCCCTGCCCTGCCGCGGAGATCGTCACGATTACGCCCGACAACCTCGCGACTGGCACCGCCGGGAGCATTCCGCCGGTCGGCAAGGAGACCGACTGGATCATCGGCGACCACGTGCTCCGCAACGACCGGATCGTCGCCGTGGTGGCGAAGCCGGGCCCGACTCGAAACGCGAACATGACGGTCCGCAACGTGGGCGGCTGCATCATCGACCTGACCGAGCGCGGCCGCCAGAATGACCAGCTCAGCTCGTTCTATCCCGGTGGCAACGCCTTCCAGTATGTCTTCACGGGAGCGACGGCGGAGGGGGCCGACACCGACGGACGATCCTCGCAGGATGCGGCCGCTGACCATGCGATCAACGTCCAGGGCAGGCGCGTCGAGTTACGGGTGAGCGCTGCGCAGACCGAGACGATCCCACAGGCCGAGGTGACGTATTCCCTTGCCGATGGCGACGACTTCGTGACCGTCACGTCCCGCTACACGAACACGTCCGCCGTCCCGCTCACATTCGAGCCGAAAGACATGATCCGGGCCGACCGCACGTTCACGTCGGGGGCCGATCCGGCCACGAACGTCGTCTGGTGGGACGACGAATGGTTTGGTCAGGCCTACGGCATTGTGGCCGTCGAACCGGCGATCCGCCACGACGCGGCGAAGGCCAAAGCCGCGAGACAGCCTCGCGACCCTATCCGCTATGTGACCGCAGAAACCCCATCCGACTCGCTCGCTGCCGGCGCGAGCATCACGCACGTGCGCAGGCTCTTTCCCGCCGGCAGCCTGCTCGCGGCGCGGGCCATCGCCCTCCGCATGGCGGGCGCCGCTGTCGCCAAGACGCGGGTCACGGTCGACGACGGCGCGGGCCCGGTGCCAGCCGCATTCGTCCGGGTGGTGAGCGGCACCGTTCCCTTCGCTGGCGGCCGTACCGACGCGATGGGAACCCTCACGGTCACCCTGCCGACCGTGGCCGGTGACTGGCAACTCGTCGTGTCGGATCCCACGAGAGGAGAGACGCGGCTCGCGGTCGATCCCACGGCACCGCTGCCCGCGGTCACGCAGGTCACGCTGCCGCGCGCGGGCCTCGTGGCCGCGCGAGTCACCGACGAGCGGGGCGGCCCCATCCCCTGCAAGGTGCAGTTCCGGGCGCGGCGGCCGGATGCGGCGAATGCCGGCGACAAGGCCACTGCCGATCCCGACTTTGGCCCCGACAGCGCGGACACAGCTGTGAAGAACGTCCGCTACAGCCACGACGGCGTGTTCCGCCAGATGATCGCCCCCGGCGACTACGACGTGACGATCAGCCACGGTCCTGAGTACGACGCCGTGATCACGCGGATCTCGGTGGAGCGCGGCGGGGAGACCGAGCTTGCCGCCTCGCTCAGGCGGGTCGTCGACACGACCGGCTGGGTGAGCAGCGATTTTCACAGCCATTCCACGCCATCGGGCGACAACACCTCGGGCCAACTGGGCCGCGTGCAAAACCTGCTCTGCGAACAGATCGAGTTCGCCCCCTGCACGGAACACAACCGGATCTCGAC
>CANHYS010000491.1 GCA_947464585.1 Planctomycetaceae bacterium
ACCTATTCCAGCGAGGAGGTGCGGTCGCGGATCTGCTCCGGCGACCCCTCGTGGAAGGATCTGGTAGCTCCTGAAGTCGCCGCCCACATTGAGCAGAATGGCTATTTTGGAGCCCGCTGCCCCACATAGCGATCTGCCCCACGGAGGTCTGAAAACTGCTTTTTCTCGCCCAAGCCCCCGCCGGGAGGGCGTGGACCGCCGATTGCTTGATTTGAACTCTCCCATAGGCGAAGATAGTTCTCCGTTTCGCAGCCCTGTGCCGCTTCTGCCGGCTGGTCGGCTTGTAACGATGGTGAGTCTCTGTGGCTAGGAATTCTCTAGCTAGGAATGAGGATTGATGATGGTGTGGAAGGTCTGCCTGTCGCGTCGGGTATCGCTTGCTGTTGTTGCCAGCCTGCTGATGGTGTCCGGGTCGTTCCGCTCCGCCGCGGCGGATCCCATCGTGCCAAGCTACATCTATGGCATCGCCGATGACAACGAGATCTGGCAGATCAATCCGGTCAGCGGCCAGCAGAGTTTCGAGAGCACCTACAACACCGGTCTGACGGGCCAGTCCAACGCGGTCGCCTTCGACCGTGGCCGCGATCAGCTGCTCTTTCTCGACGTGAGCAACAACCTCTATCTGTGGAACAAGCCGCTCGGCGGCAGCCCCGCTGCGTTCCAGCAGATCACCACCAGTAGCAGCCTCGGCATCAGTTCGAGCCTGGTCTACAACGCCTCGTACTCCAACGACGGCTTCTGGTTCTTTAAAGAGGCCACGAACGAACTCGTCAAGGCATCTCTGAGCTACAGCGGCACCGCCGTGGGCACCGTGCCGACGTTCTCAGGCACGACCAGCTACACGCTCACGGGCCCCACGCCAGCGAGTGGGAATGGCTTCGGAGATATCGCAATCAACGTCAACACCGGCATTCTGTATGCCGCAACGAGCACCGGCTATTTCTACTCGGTCGACCTCGCGTCCCCCACGACGACCTACAACGAGATCAAGGGTGCGGGTGGCAACATCAGCCTGCAGCTCTCGTTCAACGAGGATTACAGCATCCTCTACGGCCACAACTATACAACCGGCGCGTGGTACACGGTGGACGTGGCCACGGGCGATCTGACCGACCTCAACTACGCGACTCTCGTGCCAGGAACAGACCGTGGGTTCCGTGATTTGGGTGGAGCGTCGGCCATCGCCGTCACGACCGTTCCCGAGATCGATCTCGGCTCGTTCGGCAGCGTGATCGCCCTGCTGCTGGGTACGTTCGGCTTGCTCGAACGGCGACGCCTGGCACGGGTGGCGGGCTTGGCCCACGGCTGACGCTTGGCCCACGGCTGACGGACGCCCGTCTTTCTGATTGCACGATCGCGCGGCTGGCTCAGTCGGCCCCAGTGCGGCGCAGAGTCACCGTCAACTCGCCGACATTGTCGGCCAGTTGTGTCCAGTCATCGTCACACCGCAGGAAGAGCCGGCCATCCGCGGGAGCCACGAACGCCTGTCCGGTGCCCAGCGGGATCGCGGCGCTGAGAATGTAATCGACATCCCTCTCTCCTCCCTGCAGCACGGCGCCAACGAGTCGGCCATGGCCTGCCTCGTCCCCGTTGGCATCCACGGCCGCGCCGGCCGCGGCGATCCGCCATGTGCCGTCGGCAGCCGCCTCATACACCACGCCCGTCTCGACCTGCAGACCGCTCGCCTGCCAGCCAGCCGCCGCCTCGATGGTCGCCTTCACGCTGCCGCCTGATGCCGGCAGCGGCCGAAACTTCGCCTTCCAGGGCCAGGCCGTCAGATCGGCGCGGTAGCCGTTGCCCACCGTCAGCAGAAACTGTTCGTATTCGAAGGAGAGTTCCCGCGCCGCCGGCCCGTAGACCGATGTGAATGACAAGTCGGGACGCCCCTCCATCAACGCGACGGCGAGCGGCTTGAAGCGATCGGCGTAGTTGGGGTTGTTTGCCAACAGATGACACAGGGCCCACCGCCACGCGTAGTCCTGCCAACTGCCGGCAGGCTCCCGCCCGGGCGTGGCGATCTCCAAGAGCGATCGTTTGGGAGCGGCCCGCTGGAGGTACGCCATCACCACCGGGTCGATCTCCACGGCCTGCTCGCCATCCTGCCAATAGTTGCCCAGTTCCGCCACGCCCTCGGAGAGCCACGTGGGCCCCGTGGATCCGAATGCCATGTGGCAGAAACCGTGTGTGCACTCATGTTGGATCACGCCATGGTCGACACAGGAATAGAGCGTGGCCTTCCGCTGGCTGCCGAGCGACAGGTTGAAACAGACGCCCGCTCCTTCACGGATCTTGGCAACGCCGGCAGGCTCGGCAAACGTTCCCGCCGGAAAGACATTCAGGTCGTGGACGATGAATCCCTCCACGACACCGCCCGGGCGGCGGCCGAAGTAGCGTTCCAGCAGGCCGGCCATCCGCTCCAACTTGTCGAGGATGATCCGGGCCTCGCGGTCGGAGACATCCGTCAGAAACGCGAAGTGCGGCGAGCGGATCAGCCTGGGCTCGGCCTTCGGATCGTCCGACAAGGCCCGGTACTTGTTGGCCAGCCTGTCGTCGCCACGTTCCTTGACGGCCGTGCCCGCCACCGTTTCGACGACGATCCGTTTTGCCAGCACGTCGCCGGTGTTGAGCCGCACCGCCTCGAGCCTGACCACGTTCGCACCCGCCTCGATCCGTCGCAGGTCGCTACTCTCCAAGCCCGTCTTCACGTCCGGAGCGAGTTTGAAGGAGAGCACCGTCTTGCCCCTCACAGCCTTTTCCTGAGGCAGTTGCACCGTCAGCCTCCCCTTCGCCGCCTGCTTGACCGCGGCGGTGACCTCACAGGCGACAAACTCCAGCGGTGTGCGAGGCTCCTCGTCGAGGGCCACGCCGATGGCGGCGTCTTCGGCGTCGATAAGTGTCAGTGCGTCGACCGCGGCGTCAGACCGACCGCCGGCATTCAACCGCCCGCGGAAACGGACCATCTGTCCGGGCTTCAGTGTCGTCACGTCGAACACACCGGTGATCTGCACCTCAGCCGGAAACGCAAGCAGGCCTCCTTCCGACAGCATCACCCCCCGGTCGTTCCTCCCCTGGAGGCGGACCTCCAACCGACTGCCCTGTTCGTCCCGCACGATCAGGCGACCCGCCGCTA
>CANHYS010000492.1 GCA_947464585.1 Planctomycetaceae bacterium
CACGCTGGTCGGGCATGATCAGCCGGAGGTGCTCGGCCAACGGTTCCTGCGCGGACCACATGCGGTGGTCGAGCGGAAAGGCATGCAGGAAGAGCATCGGACGGCCACGGCCGCGGGTGTGAACGGCGAGGCGTACGTCGGGGAGCGCGAGATGATGGGTGTGCATGGCCCGCAATGATACGCAACGCGTTGGCCGGGGACCGGATCCCGTCGCTGGCGCTCAGGGCTTGTATTGGAGGCGGAGATCCCGTCGCTGGCGCTCAGGGCTTGTATTGGAGGTTGTGACCGTTCCATACAAGCCCCCGGCGTGAGCCGGGGGATGTTGGCGTGAATCACCGGGCTGTTGCCTGCTCCTGGAAGCGGGCGAGATTCTTGCGGATCGTGCGGTTGTGTGGCTCCTGCCGCATGGCCAACGACTGTGTCCGTATGGCCGCGGCCTTGTTGCCCGCCGCCGCCTGGCAGTGGGCCAGCGTGTCGAGGTAGCTCGAACTGTCGAAACTCTTCACGAGCGACAGCTTGGAATAGCGAGTGGCCTTCGGGAGGTCGCCCTCGGTGTTGGCCACGAGCCAGGCATACTCGTTGTAGCCGTTGGTGTCGTCTGGGACAGCCTGGATCTCATTCTCGATCTGCTCCAGAGCCCGCCGGATCCGCGCCACCGCGTCGGCCTTCTGGACGGTCGTATTGTCGGGAAGCGTGTAGAGGCCGATCAGGGCGTCGACGTCCTTCGCATAGGCCCGCAACGATTCTTCGATCGCCTTGCGACGGGCAGCGGCATCGCCCCGGAGACCGGCTGCACACGATTCGAAGTAGTGCATCCGCGAACGGATCGACCGTGGATCGCGTCCGACCTGTTGCAGAATCGGATCGCCTTCGGCGTCTCCCTTCCCATTGTTCTTGCCGTCGCCCTTGCCCTTGCGGCCTTCCAGCAACCGGCGCAGGCACGCCGCGGCCTCGTCTTCCCGCTCCTGGTCGTGCAGGAACTCAGCGAACATGATCGCGGCGAGCGCGAACTGCGCGGCCGGTGTCTGAGGATTCTCGACGAGCGCGGCGTATTCGCGGTTGGCCCAATCGGTCGCCCCCCACTTCGCCAGCAGGATGGCCGTCTGGAGGCGGTCGACGAACTCGGCGTTGGTGCCGGCTGTCTGCGCAAAGGCCGCAGTGGCGAGTGCGTCTGCCTGGGCCTCGTGGGCGCGGGCCTTCTCGGCCACCGCCGCGGCGTAGCCCACCAGCGCGTCTGTGCGGATGAGTTCGGGGCGATCGGCTGTGAGCAGGTCAACCGCGTCGGGCAGTCCGCGTTCGACCAGCCAGACCAGCATCCCCGCCGCTTCCTCGCCGGCGGTAGCCGCATCTTTCTCTTCGTCCGGATCGAAGCAGGCCCGCAGCAGCAGTCGCGACTCGGCCATGGCATCGTCGCGTTTGTCCGCCGCAAGCAGCATCTGGATCCGGCAGCGTTGGAAGATGCGCAGCGTGGTCTCGCTGATCGTGCCGGCTGAGGCCGCATCGCCGGCGGGCCCCGGTCCACCCGCCACCGCGGCACCGTTCGTGCCGTCGGCCACCGGGCCCGCGAGCTGTTCAAACGCGGCGACGGAGTCTGCAAGGGCCTGCTCCCGCGCGGCGCCGGGACCGGCCGACGAGAACGCGACCACAGAACGCAGGAATGCCGCCGCCGGTCGCGTGCTCGCGCCGAGCCCCGCGGCGATGCGGTCGCGGATGCCGCCCCAGGCCGGATCGTTCGGCTGCCATTCGCGGGCGAGAAGCGCCGCCGCCACGCGGGAGCCCATGGGCGATCGATCGAGCCGCACGATTCGGGCGAGGGCCTCGATGCCGCCGTCGTCGTCGACCCGCAGGAGCCTGTGCATCACCTGCACGCGTTCGGCGAAACCCTTCCGCTTGAACTTGTCGAGCAGCTTCGAGACCTCGGGCGGGTCGCGTTCGGTGTCGAGGGGAATCGTGTCGACGAGCCACCGAGCCCGCAGCGCAATCTCGAGGTCGGCGCTCACTTCCGCGGCGGCCAGCAGCGGATCGACCGCGGCGGCGCCGAGGGCGTTGAGCTCGGCCGCCGCCGCCTCGCGTTCGGCGTAGTCTGTGGCGCCGAGCCTTTCGACGAGCGCCTCGATCTCGGCGGCTGAGGTCTGGCCCGCTGCGCGGACCGTCGATGGTGTGAAACACACGCCCGTGGCCAGGATGCCAACGAGTGAGCAACCGCAGATCCAGCGGCAGATAGCGTCGCACGTCTTCATGACAGTCAGCCTACGACGGCCGGGGATGCGGGTGCAAATGACGGGTTGGCATGAACAGAATCCCGTCGCTCACGCTCAGGGCTTGTATGCATACGGGAATCCCGTCGCTCACGCTCAGGGCTTGTATGCCCATACAAGCCTCCGGCGTAAGCCGGGGGATCTCACTCCGGCTCTAGCCCAAGGTCGCGGATGGTCACGAGCGACTCAAGCGGGATGCCACGGGCTGCAAACGCGTCTTTCGCACCGGCGAGCCGGTCGATCACCGTCACCACCCGCTCGACGACGAGGCCGAACTCATGCACGCGATCGATCGCGAGGAGCGACGAACCGCCCGTCGTGGTCACGTCCTCCACGATCACCACCCGCTGGCCCGGCTCCACCGGCCCCTCCACATACTTCTTCGTGCCGTGATCCTTCGGCTCCTTGCGGACCATGAATCCCTTGAGCGGCAGCCCCTCGACACCCGCCATCGTGATCACGGCGCTGGTGATCGGGTCGGCGCCAATCGACATTCCGCCCACCGCCGCCGGCAGGGGACCGAGCGACCGCAGGCGTTCGAGGATCGCCCGCCCCACGAGCATCGCACCGTGGGCGTCGAGAACCACCTGCTTGGCGTCGAGATAAAAGCTCGCCTCGCGGCCCGAGGCCAGCCGGAAGGTGCCGCGTTTCAAGGCCTTGGCCTCGACCAGGCCGATGAGTTCGCGGATGACAGGAGAGGCGGTGGCTGGCTGGTGGGGAGTGTTCATACCGTCTCACTATATAACAGCAGGCAGACTTTTTGACTCCCCGCCGCACGGCCTTAGAATTCGGGGGTGTTTTTCTCGGCCCAGCGCTTTCAAGGCCAGCGATGCGTCACCGCCGGGCGGTTTCTCCAATCCAACTCGTCGCC
>CANHYS010000493.1 GCA_947464585.1 Planctomycetaceae bacterium
CAGCATGCACGGCGGTGGCGTGAATGCCGTGATGGCCGACGGCGCCGTGGTCTTCATCCCCGACAGCGTCGACATTCTGCTCTTTCAGCAGCTCGGCAACCGCAAGGACGGCGCAGTGAACTCGAGTTCGCTGTGATCCTCCGGGCCACCCACCGACCGACACCGACAAGAACACCTGCATGCCATCCACACAACGAGTTGCCGCGACTGTCTTGATAGGTGGGGCCGTAATACTGGGCCTGCTGCAGGCTGGCTGCGGACCGAGCAACCTGCCTAAGACGCGGAAGATCCAGGTCGCCTCCGATCCGCTCACGGAGATTCGCTCCTACCTCGAAGGCTATATGCAAGGGCAGCCCGTCGGCAGCGAGCGGGAACTCTTCCCGAAGCTCGTGGACGAGATCCGAAACATCGATGCCGACAAGGCCACGGCGGTCGACTCGGGCCTCGCCGAGATCGTGAAATCCCCGGCTACCGCCCGGAGCCGAGCCAAAAAGCTGCTCGATGAGCTGTGACGCCCGATGCCTAATGACCCACCGGCCATGAGAAGAGCCGGATGCGGTTGCCGTCGGGATCGGTCGTGATCAGCTCCCGAAAGCCCTCGGCGTGCATCTTCGGCGCCGTGACATCGGCATCGCACTCGGCCAGCCTGGCGTGCACCGCGTCGAGATCGACCACCTCGAAGCCCAGGCTCCACCGGTGGCTCGGCTCGCCCGGCGACGGGCGATTCAGGATCGCCAGCCGCGTGTCGCCCGCCTCGAAGAGCGCGTAGCCGTCGTCCACCACGCGGACGAGCACCCGCAGGCCCAGCACGTTGCGATACCACTCGACAAGAGCCTCCCAGCGGGCGGTCCGCAGTTCCACGCTGAACAGGCTGGGGCGGTGATGGAGGGTCATAGATCGGGCTTTATACACAGACACGCGGCTTTTCTGCGGCCGCCACCCGGGGAAATCCCGCCTTCTCGAAATCGCCGTAAAAGCCGACAATCCGGGTTTTCCATTCCCCGTGTCTGGCTTCCAGTTCTGGAGTCCCTGTTTGGGACCCCACCGCTCCACCCTTCCCCCGGCCCCCGAGACGCACGTGTCACAGCCCCAGGAACAGTCACCCGCCGCCCCCGCCCCCGCCACATCGGGCCTGGAAAAGGCCCGCCGCGACAAGCTCGAAAAACTCCGTGGCCTGGGGATCGACCCCTGGGGCAAGCGGTACGACGGCGCCACGCCGATCGCGGAGGTCCGCAGCACGGGCGGCACGCTCGATCCCTCGCCCGAATTCACAGCCGGCCCCACCGTCCGCGTGGCCGGCCGGATCATGCTCCTGCGAAGCGCCGGCAGCCTCGTCTTCATCGATCTCCACGACCGCACCGGCCGGATCCAGATCATGCTCGGCAAGAAGCAGGTCGGCCCCGATGCCTGGAAGATCATCGACTGCCTCGACCTCGGCGATCTGGTCGGCTTCGACGGCCGGCTCGGCCATTCGAAGACCGGCGAGATGACCGTCTTCGCCTCGGGCATCGAGTTCCTCACGAAATCATTGGAAACGCCCCCCGACAAGTATCACGGCCTCGTCGATGCCGACCTGCGGCAGCGGATGCGGTATCTCGACCTCATCCACGGCGAAGGCGTCCGCGACCGCTTCGTGGCGCGGTGCCGGATCGTCGAGGCGGTCCGCCGCGTGCTGTCGTCGCGGGGCTACCTTGAGGTCGAAGGCCCCACGCTCCAGGAGAGCGCCGGCGGCGCGGCTGCCCGGCCGTTCAAGACCCACCACAACGCGCTCGACATGCCGCTGGTGCTCCGCATCGCACTGGAACTGCATCTGAAGCGTCTGCTCGTCGGCGGCATGGAGCGCGTGTTCGAACTGGGCCGCGTCTATCGCAACGAAGGCGTGAGCCCGCGGCACAACCCCGAGTTCACGATGATGGAGGCCTACGAGGCCTACGGCGACTACTTCACGATGATGGACCTCACCGAGGCGATCTTCGTGGAGGCTGCGAAGGCCGCCGGCACACCGACGCGATTCGAGTGGATGGGGCACACGGTCGACCTCACGCCCCCCTTCCGCCGCGCGAAATACGACGACCTCATCGCCGAGGTGACCGGCTGCAATCCGGCCGATCCCGCAAGCGTAGCCGCAGAGGCGGCGGCCCGCGGCATCGAGACGGCCGGCCGTCACGCCGACGTCATCAAGAGCGATCTTTTCGAGGCCACGGTGGAGAAGACGCTCTCCGGACCGGTGTTCGTCATCGACTATCCCGCCGCCATCTGCCCGCTCACGAAGCGCAAGGCCGACGCCCCGCACATCGCCGAGCGGTTCGAGCTCTACGTGGCCGGCATCGAACTGGCCAACGCCTACACCGAGCTCAACGACCCCGACCTCCAGGAGGAGCTCTTCCGCACGCAGCTGGCCGGGCTCGCCCAGGAGGAATCGATGGCGCGGATGGACACCGACTTCATCCGCGCCCTGCGGCACGGCATGCCGCCGGCCGGCGGCCTGGGCATCGGCATCGACCGGCTGGTGATGTTTCTCACGGCCGCACCGTCGATCCGCGACGTGATCCTGTTTCCCATCCACCGCCCACACGCGGAAGGTTGATCGCGTCACCGTTCCCGCCCGCGAGCCAGAGCCACCATGTACAAACTCCTCCTCTGCTGGCGGTATCTCCGCACCCGCTGGATCGCGCTGGTGTGTGTCGCCAGCGTGATGCTCGGCGTGGCGACGATGATCGTCGTCAACGCGGTGATGGCCGGCTTCTCCCACGAGATGCAGACGCGGATCCACGGCATCCTCTCCGACCTCGTGTTCGAGAGCCACTCGCTCTCGGGCTTCCAGGATCCGAAGTGGCACATGGAGGAGATCACCCGCGCGGCCGGCGGCGATATCGAGGGGATGACGCCCACGGTGGCTGTTCCCGCCATGCTCAGCTTCCAGGTCCGCGGCCAGTGGCTCACGCGGCAGGTGATGTTCATCGGCATCGACGAGACGACACACAGCGCCGTGAGCGACTTCGGCTCCTACCTCCAGCATCCGGAGAACCGCCGCCAGCTCTCCTTCAATCTCCGCGACAGCGGCTACGACACCTTCGACAGCCAGTCGGAGGGCAAGGCCGGCGAGAACGGGCCGACCCGCCC
>CANHYS010000494.1 GCA_947464585.1 Planctomycetaceae bacterium
AAGTGCTCGTGGCCGCGACCGCGATACTCGACATACGTGGCGTCGAAGCCCTTGGCGAAGTAGCGGTCGAGATCCATCGTGTTGCGGCCGAAACTGGCGGCGTCGAGTTCCCCGCCAACAAGATACATGGGCAGCGTGCGGGCGTTGTGCCAGTAGTGATTGACATACTTGCCAGCCGCAGAGGAGATCGCCACCAGCCCTGCCCAGAGATCGGGATGGGCCAGCGCGATGTCCCAAGCGGCGTCGCCTCCCATCGAGTGACCGGAGAGGAACACGCGGTCGGTGTCGATCGAAAACCGTCGCAGCGACTCTCGCAACGCGGCGAGCACCGCGGCGTGCTCGCGGGCTGAGTAGTCGTAGGCCATCTGCTGCTCGCGGCCCCACGCGGGGGCAATCACGATCGTGCCATTCCGGGCCGCATGGCCGCGGCGTTGGCCGTCGGGACCGGGCATGCCGGCCCACCACTCGATCTGATACATCGGCGCAGACCCGGCCGCATGCAGGGAGACGACCGCCGGGTATTTTCGGAGCGGATCGTACTCGGGGGGCAATTGCACGAGACAGCGGAAGCTCCCCTCCCCTTCCAGGCCCGGCACCTCGAGTTCGTGAAGTCCCGGGGCGATCTCCGCCGGTGGGGCGAATGGAGGCCGCATCTGCCTGGCGATCGCCGAGATGGTCGGGGCGTCGAAGGCCTCCTCCTGCTCCAGCCGCCCGTGGATCTGGTCGCGTTGCGTTTTGTCCGTCGCGCGGAGGTAGTCGCCCACAAGCGATCGCACTCGCACCGCTGACAACGCAAGCTTGAGATTGCGGTCGGCACTCGCGGCGCCCTGCAACCAGCCGTTGATCGCCATCGCCAGAGCGGCTTCAGACGGCATGTCGGGGTCGGTGCCCAGTCGTTCAAACGTCGCCAGCCGGTCGAGGGAGGCGAACGACAGCCCCTGCTCGATCTCATCGACGATTGTCGCGGCCTCGCGGCGGTCCCCCTCTTCCTGGAGCTGTGCCTGCCGCCGCCGCAATTCGGCGAGCAGTCCGCTGGCCGATTCCTGCCGCTCACGATAGCGATCGCGGGCTTCGCGGACCGCCTCGACCGTCTCGCCGCCGGCGTCGTCGGCAGGGAACTGCTCCAGGAGGTCGAGCGCCAGCCGATCCTGGCCGACGCGGCCGCGGACGAGCACCTCGTCGAGCAGCTTGGCGGCGGCGAGCGAGGCCAGGTCTTTCCGCTGCTGCGCCAGTTCGGCGAGATCGGGGAAATCCCGCAGCACCTCGTCGAGTTCCTGCTTGGCGTCGTCGTAACGCTCTGCCTGCAGGAAGAGCCGCACCACTCGCAGCCGATCGTCGGGGTTGGTGCGGTCGAGATGCTGGTCGATCACGCGCTTGAGCGCGTCGCGTGGTATCGACGAGGTCGCGATCCGCATATCGAGCAGATTGGGTCGCTCCGTGAGAATCCCCTCGACGCTCGTCCAACGGGCGGCGATCTGCGTGATGCCCTGCACGATGTCGAGGCGGCCGCCGGCAGTGCTCAGCGAGAGGATGCGGCGGCCATATTCGTCGAACGGCGTCGCGCCGAGGATCTGGCCGACGCCGACCACCCGGCGGCCGTTCTCGGGAATGCGTTGTGGGATCCGAATCCGTTCGGCGCCGGAATCGCCCTGGCCCGGCGCCGTCCTTACCACCCTCCGCTTCGAGACCATGGTGCGTGTCAGTTCATCGTCGCACATCAGAACGGCGGTGCCACCGCCCGGTTTCGTGCCGCCCTCGGCATCGGGGGCGATCGCGACCCCTGGCAGGAGCACGAAACGCCCCTGCAGCACGCGGCCGTCGGCCAGTTCGACCTCGTCGGACCATGCCGGGCCGGCGACGAGCAGGCTCATCAGGGCGAGCAGAGCCGCGGGCCGCGTCCAGTCCATCCGCGTCCAGTCCATGCCGAGCCTTTCGAGCGGGATGACATCCTGTCAACAACCCTGAGTTTACCGCTCGCGGGCCGTCGGGCCCAGTCGGTGGCCTTGCTTGACTGCGCCGGCGTGACTGGCCGACAATGCCTGCTGTTTGGCTGGCGACGAGAGTCGCTGCTGCATGGCGTGCGTTTCGAGCTGTCGCAGTACGGCTGGAATGGACGATCTGGAATGGGCGACACTGTCCGGCGAGAACGAGAATTCACAGGCGAGAACGCTCATGCGGGAACCAGTGCGGCGGCTGCTTGCGTGGGGCGTCTTGTTGGCGGTTTTGCTGCCGATGGTGATCGCCGTCGTGCTGGGGCTCGGGGCCCTGCTCTTTTCGCTGGGTGACAAGGCCGGCGCCGCCGCCTGCGGTCGGATCGCGCTTGTCATCGGCGTGGCCTGGTTTCTGGCGCTCGCGGCCACGGCAACGGCTAGCGGGATTATGACGCTCGAGGGGAGTGCCGGCAGGCCAGACAGGCCTGCGAGGCCCGAAGATCCCCCGTTGGAGCAGTGATGCTGCAACTCTGCGGGCAGACGAATCCCGCCTGCGAACCAAGGATCGGGTGAGCGTTCATGCCGATTGATTTTCGCTGCACGGGCTGCCGGTCACGGCTGCATGTCCCCAAACGCTGGGCCGGGAACAGCCTGCCCTGCCCGAAGTGTGGCACCCGCGTGGTCGTGCCCGCCGCGGTGCGGGACCATGAGCCCACCGCATTCGAAGACGCTGCGGTCGAGCGGTCGATCGCGGCTCTCGGGGTTCCGCGACCGGGTAAGGCCGGGGGAATATTTGCCGCCGACTCGTTCGAACTGCCTTCTGCTGTTGATGCCGGCGAGGCTGCGGAAATCCGGAATCCCCGCAACGGCATCACGCTTTCCCGTCGGGCCATCTATGCTTATGGGATGCTGGTTCCGGCCATCGCGGCAGCGGCCTTCTGGCTGGGATGCTGGTGGACGTCGACCGGCAGCCGCTGAAGCCGGGCCGCGATAGAGGCAGGCACGAGATTCGCATACGCACCCCATCCACTCCACGAGAGACAGCGATGAGTCACTTGATCCACGGGCTGCTAGCTATGCGTCTGGGTGCAACGTACTTGGTCGCCATGTCCATGCTTGCGATGGTGCCTGTTGGCCGGGCGTTCGCAGAGCCGGCCTCTGAGGGCTCGCTCAAAGAGATCCGGGAAACAC
>CANHYS010000495.1 GCA_947464585.1 Planctomycetaceae bacterium
CGCTCCGCGATACCGAACCGGTCCTGATCGATGGCCGGTGGCGTGCCGCCACGGCCACGGGCAGCTTTCGCGCGGTCGATCCCACCACCGGTGTCGAGCGGCCGCAGCAGTGGCCGGTGAGCGGCTGGAGCGATGTCGATGCGGCGCTCGATGCGGCCGTCGGCGCCGCCCCTGCCTTGGCGAGCCTGCCTGGGGCACGCATCGCCGACTTCCTCGAGCGGTATGCCGACCGGCTGGCCGCCCGGGGCGACGATCTGGTTGCCATTGCCCATGCTGAATCAGGGCTGGCTGTGAAGCCGCGGCTGACCGACGTGGAGCTGCCGCGAACACTCGACCAATTGCGGCAGGCCGCTGCTGCTGCCCGCGAGGGCACCTGGCGGATGGGCATGATCGACTCCCAGCGGAACATCCGCTCGGCGGCCTTCGGGCTCGGACCGGTCGTCGTGTTTCCGCCGGCCAATTTCCCGTTGGCCTACGGCGCCGTCACCGGCGGTGACTTCGCGGCCGCGATCGCAGCCGGCAATCCCGTCATCGCCAAGGCCCATCCTGGGCATCCCGGCGTGTCGCGGCTGGCGGCCGACGAGGCGCTCTCCGCCGTTGGTGAGACCGGGCTGCCTCCGGCGACCGTGCAGCTTGTGCATGGGATCTCCATGGACGATGGCGCACGGCTCGTGGCCGACGGCCGTGTCGGCGGCACCGGCTTTACCGGTGGTCAGGAGGCTGGCAAACGGCTCTATGCGGCAGCGGCCGCGGCCGGACGCGTGATCTGGGTGGAGATGGGAAGCCTCAATCCCGTCGTCCTCTTGCCTGGGGCTCTGGCCGAGCGCGGCGTGGAGATCGCGGGCGAACTGACTGCGAGCGTCACCGGGTCAGCCGGGCAGTTCTGCACAAAGCCGGGATTCGTTTTTTTGATCAACGACGAGGCTGCCGCGATGTTTACCACCGCGGTCGCGGAACGGTTTCTCGCGATTGGTGCGCAGGTGCTCTTGGGACAGGTCGGCCGCGAGCGGCTGGTGTCGGCGATCGCGCAGCTTGAGCAGGCGGGCGCGCGGGTGCTGGCCGGCGGCGGCGTGGGCGACGGCCTGTGCAGCCACAGGCCGACCCTGCTCGCGGTGCCCGCTGCAGACCTTGTGGCCCGACCGCAGTCACTGCTCATCGAAGCCTTTGGCAACGCCACCGTGCTCGTGCAGTGCACGAGCGTCGGCGAACTCATGCAGGCGGTCGCCCGCGTGCCTGGGGCGCTCGCCGCCAGCATCTACAGCGCCAAGGATGGCCGCGACGATGCGACAGTCGCTCAGGTCGCCGCGGAACTTGTGGCGCGGGCGGGCAGAATCATCGAGAATCGGATGCCCACTGGGTTGGCCGTCACGCCGCCGATGCAGCATGGGGGACCTTGGCCCTCGGCCGGACCGCCGTTCTTCTCGGCGGTGGGCATGCCCTGGTCGATCCTGCGGTTCGCACGGCGGATCTGTTTCGACGGCTGGTCCCACCAACGGCTGCCCGAGTGCCTGCGGGGTCAGATTCCCGAGGGGCGACCCTGGCGGTTTGTCGATGCCGCATGGACCCGCGGTTGACGCCCAAAGCGGAAGCGATGGGATCTGTCTTCATGCCGCCCGGGCGATCCCCCGGCTGACGCCGGGGGCTTGTATGTGTTCATACAAGCCCTGAGCGCGAGCGACGGGATGTGCCCGCTGCGTCTCAGCGGTAGTTGGTGGCGCGGTATTGCTGGACCCGCTCCGCCGCCTTGATCGCCTCTTGCTGCACTTCCTTGCCGACGACGGCGGCCCGGTCTTTATTGACCGTGATGCTCGGCAGTCCACCCGTCCAAGAGACGGTGATCACGCCCGAGGCGATCAGAATGGGGACGAGCACAAGCAACAGCCGCGAGCCCCAGCGGGACTTCGCCACCGACTTCACGGGTGTCGGCAGTGGCAGGGTCGACGTGGCCAGTTCGACCACTTTTTGGGCGTACGTTTCCTTGCTCGATCGCCTGCGTGCCATGATCTGCTCCTGACCGTGAACGATATTCCCACTCTACTGGGAGGTATCGGTTCGCTCCGGCCGCAGAGACGAGCCCGCGGACATGCCGGTGGCACGGACACCCACGGTCGCGCAAACCCCCCAAGCCCGTTCTTCATCCACGCCCGTTCCTGATCCAAGTCCGCGGCGCAAGCAAGGGACTGCGGGTCGCCACACAGAAAACCGGGCGGCTTCTCTCACTCACGCGTCGGGCGAAGATGATGGCGTGGTGTTGGTCAGGCCAGCACGGCAGCGATCGGCTTGCCGCCGCCGCCGATCTTGAAGGGCCGGCCATTGGGAGCGTGAAACTCCTTCTCATACGGCAGGCCGCAGGCGGCGGCGATCGTGGTGTTGAAGTCGGCGACCGAGACGGGGTCTTTGTCGGGTCGGAACCCGTTCTCGTCGCTCTGCCCGTAGACCGCGCCCCCCTGCACGCCCGCACCGGCCAAGACACAGGAAAACACGCCCGGATGATGGTCGCGGCCGGCGTTTTCATTGATCCGCGGCGTGCGGCCGAATTCCGTCGCCAGCACGACGAGCGTCGAGGCGAGCAGGCCGCGCTGCTCGAGATCCTCGAGCAGCGAGCCCATAGCCCGGTCGAGTTGCGATCCCTTCTCGTCCATCTCCTCGAACACGTCGCGGTGCATGTCCCAGCCGCCGAACTCCACCTCCACGCATCGTACGCCCGACTCGACCAGTCGCCGCGCGAGCAGGCAGCCGAGCCCCACCCGCGAGTCGCCATACTGCTCGCGGACCGCGGGCTTCTCTTGGGCGATGTCGAAAGCCTGCAGGTCGACCGACCCCATCAAGCGGACGGCGTCTTTGTAGAGCTGGTTGTAGGCGTCGAGCTGCCGGCCGGCATACTGCTGCTTGAAGTCGCGGTCGATGCGGTCGGCCAGCGCCAGGCGGCGGGCGAAGTTCTCCTCGGAGAGATACTGAGGCCGCTTCGTGTTTTCGAGGCCCTTCAGCGGATCGGCCACCGGCACGGGTGTGAGCGAGGGATCGAGGAAGCCGGCGCCTGGATGGTCGTTGCCGTTGCCGACGAGCACGTAGCTGGGAAGATCCTTGCTGATTTTCCCCATGGCGTGCA
>CANHYS010000496.1 GCA_947464585.1 Planctomycetaceae bacterium
ATCGAGTCGTCGCGGGCCGACACGCCAACCCCGAGGGCTGACCGAATCCTGCGCAGGTGCTGGTCTCTCGGCCCAAAGACGGCGACAAGCCGCTTCGAATCGACGACCGCGATAGACGTGCGGGACATCGAAGCCCGTGGTGTGTGACACACCAACGGTCTTTGGGTGAACGGGACAATACCGGGAGTATACCTGCGCGGGAGCCAACAGGCCCAGAACCGACGTTTCCCCCGGAGAATCCGGCCTTCAATGGCCGCCGAGCACCCACAACAGCCAGGCCACCGGGGCGGCGAAGAGGAGCGAGTCGACAAGGTCGAGAAACCCGCCCAGGCCACCCAGCGACCTGCCGGAGTCCTTTGCCCCGCACTCCCGCTTGAGCAGCGACTCCGCCAGATCGCCCACCATGGCGGCGAGCCCCACGCCGAGGCCGAAGACGAGCCAGCCGCCCCACGGCCGCGCCAAGACCCCGCTGCCGAACTGCTCCAGCACGATCCACGCCGCTGCAGACGATCCGACCAGCGACGCCACAGCCCCCTCCCACGTCTTGCCCGGACTGAGAGCAGCCGTCATCCGATGCCGTCCCAGCAGCGTGCCGCCCAGATAGGCCGCAATGTCGCCAGCTTTCGCCACCGCCACGAGGCTCACCAGCGGCAGCATGCCCAGATGCCCACGCCCCGTCTGCTCCGGGCCGAGGTTTTCCAGGCAGAGCAGCCGCAGGCTCACGATGCATGCAAAGGGCAGCCCGAGAAACGCGAGCGTGAAGACCCCGGCAGTCAGTCGTTCAATCGCGGACCCATGCGGCCTGTAGGTGGCGATCTCCACGAGAAACAGCGCGATGATCGCGAACACGATCGTCACAGCGGGCCATCCCATCGCGGCCACCGGCGACGCCGCGGACGAGGCCGCCGCGAAGGCTTCGGCCCCTGCCGCGGCCGCGAGCACCACCGCCACCACGGCCGGCCGCAGCAGCCACGCCGGCAGGTGGATATCTCGCGTTGCGAAGAGCCGCACGATTTCATCGACGCTTCCGACCGCCAACACGACCGCCACCGGCAGCAGCCACCAGGCCGGCTGCGCGCCGCCGAGGCCGCTCCAGTCTGCCCAGGCGAGCGCCGCAAAGACGGCCGTGATCAGGCCCGCAAACACGACGCGAGATCCGAACGCGCTCACCATAGCACGCCGAGACTTGCCGGCCTGTGGCGGAGACTCGTGCCCAGTCGATGCATGCGCAGCGGATGAACGCCCGGGTGATGCGTGTTCAGCGGTCACGGTTGACTCAGCCCTCCGAAGCGTCGTTCACGGCTGGCGAACGACGCGATCGCGGCATCGAGATGCGGCTCGGCGAATTCGGGCCAGCACACGTCTGTGACCCACAACTCGGCATAGCTGATCTGCCAGAGCAGGAAGTTGCTGACCCGCATCTCGCCCGCGGTGCGGATGAGGAGATCGGGGTCGGGCATGCCGGCGGTGTCGAGCCGCGCCGCGACGGCAGACTCGTTGATCTGCAGCGGATCGATCAGTCCTTCGCGAGCATCCTGTGCGAGTGCCCTCGCGGCGTCGACGATCTCGGCCCGCGAGCCGTAGTTGATGGCCAGACAGAGATGGAGCCGGTCATTGCCGGCCGTGAGCGCGACGGTCCTATCCAGTTCCTCAAGCGTGGACGCGGGCAATCCCTCCCGCCGGCCGATCATCGACAGGCGGATCCGCTCACGCGTCAAGAGCGGCCGCTCCTCGATCAGGTATTGCTCGAGCAGCTGCATGAGAAGTTCGAGCTCGTGGGCCGGACGCCGCCAGTTCTCGCTCGACAGGCAGTAGAGCGTGAGCTGTTCGACCCCCAGCCGGGCGCAGTGCTCGGTGATCCGCCGCACACTGTCCACGCCGCGGCGATGCCCTTCGATCCGCGGCAGCCCACGCTGCACGGCCCAACGGCCGTTGCCATCCATGATGATGGCAATGTGTGAGGGCAGTCGGCCGGCAGAGGCCCCGCCGGCATCTTCGGCCGGAGCTGGAAGCGACGATTCGGCCGCAGTGCCAGCCTGGCCTGTCATCAGGCGTTCGCCGGCGTGCGTGACTGGGGGCGTGGCCATGGTTTCTGCTCGTGGGCGGTGCGGTCGCAGAAGATCGTCTGCTCGCGGTCGGGCCCGACCGACACGATCGACACCGGCCTCCCGAGCAGCTCTCCAATCCTGGCAAGATACGCCTTTGCGGCGGCAGGCAGGGCGTCGTAGCTCCGGAAAGTCGAAAGGTCCTCACTCCAGCCGGGCAGCGTCTCGTAGACAGGCACGGCCTTCTTGAGATCGTCGACATGACTGGGGAAGTGGCTCAGCTGCGTGCCGTCCACCGTGTAGGCGGTGCAGATCTTCAGCTCGTCGAGCCCACCCGGCACGTCGAGCAGCATCACCGCCAGTTCGTCCACGCCTGACAGCCTCGCGGTGTAGCGGGCGGCGACGGCGTCGAACCAGCCGCACCGCCGCGGCCGCTTCGTCACCGTGCCGTATTCCCGCCCGCGCTCGCGGAGGTGTTCGCCGATCGGATTGGTCTGTTCGGTTGGCATCGGTCCGCCACCGACCCGAGTCGAATAGGCCTTCACCACGCCGATCACCCGTTCGATCCATCGGCCCGGGATCCCGGAGCCGCTCGCGACGCCGACGCCGGACGAGTTGCTGCTGGTGACGAAGGGGAACGTGCCGTGGTCGATGTCGAGCAGCGCCCCCTGCGCCCCCTCGAAGAGCATGCGGCTGCCCCCCTCGATGGCGTCGAGCAGGTAGGCCGTCGTGTCGAACACGTAGGGCCTCAACCGCTCCGCATACTCCATGGTTTGGGCGTGGATTGCGGCGGCGTTGAGCAGTTCGGGCTTGTTCTCACCGCCCGACTTCCAGCTGGAGAGCAGCTGATTCTTGATGCCGACGATGTGTTCGAGTCGGCTACGGAACTCCTCGCGGTAGAGATCGCCGAGGCGGATCGCCAGCGAGCGACCCACCTTGTCGCGGTAGCAGGGGCCGATGCCGCGGCCGGTCGTGCCGATCGCCTCGCCCCCCGACAGGCTGCCGTCAAGTTGCTTGTCTTCGGCCACGTGCCACGGAAACACGAGGTGAGC
>CANHYS010000497.1 GCA_947464585.1 Planctomycetaceae bacterium
AGCCGGCGAGCCAGTCGAGCGTGAGCCAGCTTTCGGTGTAGTCCCGCCAGTAATTCGACGTGCGAAACACGTTGGCTTCGGCGCTGTTGATCACGGAGTTGTATTTCACCGTGGCGGTCTCACCGTCGGCTGTCAGGATGGGGCCGATGGCTCCCGGCACTTCGAGATATTGTGGCGGCGTCGTGGTGGCAATCCTCGACGCCGACATGCCGTAGACGCCGAAGTAGCCAAGCTCCCAGCCACATTCGTTGGGATTCCGCTCGCCGTAGAAGGCCCGCACGCCGGCCGCCACTGGAAACTGTGGGTCTCCAGCCGAGATCAGCGTCGCACCGCTGCCAACGGCCGTGACCAATGGAACGTTCGCAGCCTGATTGTCGCGGCCCCAGAAGAGCGCCTCGGTCAACGCGTAGTTCGTCCACAGCGGCTCGGCGACAGAGGGTATGCCACGGAAGGCAACGTTGTTGTTTTCGTAGGCCGGCTCCAGCGTTGGCACCGGTTGCAGTTCCTGCGCCGCGACCTCTGGCAGAATGCCGGCACAGGAGAAGGTCGCGATGATCGATGCGATGGCTGCGAACAGCCACCAGGGCCGCAGCCATCGCCAGATGGAGATATCCGTGAACGTCGCCATGAATCAATCTCCTCGAAATGTCTCGTGTTTTGCCCTGGCCCCATTCGGTGTGGAGGGCACGAAATCCACCCTTAAGTGGGGGTGTGTATGGGGTTTTCGGCAGACCGTCGCGGGCGTGATCAAAGTGCCCGCAGAAGGTTGCTTTGTGGAGGTGGGGTAACATGGTTCGGCATGGCGAGATATGACGGGCCATGCGTCGTTTTCCCGGCCGCCCAGACTTCCGGCCGCCAGACGCGGTGCCATCACCGAGCAAGAGTTCCATGCCATCCCGCTACGACTACGACGTGATCGTGATCGGGGCCGGCCACGCCGGCGTGGAGGCGGCCTGCGCGGCAGCCCGGCTGGGAGCGAAAACGGCGCTGCTCACGACCAACTGTGACACCGTCGGTCAGATGAGTTGCAACCCGGCCATCGGCGGCGTGGGGAAGGCGCAACTCGTGCGGGAGGTCGATGCCCTCGGGGGCGTGATGGCCCGCGCGATCGACGCCACGGGGATCCAGTTCCGTGTGCTCAACCGCTCGAAGGGGCCGGCCATGCATGGCCCCAGAGCACAGGCCGACAAGAAACTCTACCAGATGGAGGTGAAGCGGATCGTCGAGGAGACTGATGGCCTCGACCTACGGCAGGAGACGGTCGAGGACCTCATCGTCGAGGAGCGTCGCGGGGCCGAAGGGCCCACGCGACGGATCACGGGCGTTCGCGTCCGTGGCGATGCCGAGTATCACGCCCGGGCGGTCGTCCTCACCACAGGCACCTTCCTGCAGGCGGTGATGCACACCGGCGAGGCGCAGGTTCCCGGCGGACGGGCAGGGGAGGGGACCACGTCGGGGGTGAGCCGGGCACTGGCATCCCTCGGCTTCCGGATCGACCGCTTCAAGACCGGCACACCCTGCCGGCTGTCGGCGCGGTCGATCGATTTCTCGCAGCTCGACGTTCAGCCTGGCGACGAGCGGCCGCAGCCGTTTTCCTTCCTGACCGACCGCATCGTGCAGGAGCAGATGGTCTGCTGGATCACACGGACGACCTCCGAGATCCACGATCTCATCCGGGCCAACCTGCACCGGGCGCCGATGTATTCCGGACAAATCCAGTCGCGCGGGCCCCGCTACTGTCCGAGCATCGAAGACAAGGTCGTGCGGTTTGCCGACAAGGAGAGCCACCAGTTGTTCCTCGAGCCGGAGGGGCGACGGACGCAGGAGGTCTACGTCAACGGGATCTCCACGAGCCTGCCCCGCGATGTGCAGGATGCGATGATCCGCCTCGTGCCCGGCCTCACCCGGGCGCAGATCATTCGCTACGGCTACGCCGTCGAATACGACTACTGCCCGCCCGACCAGCTCACCGCGGCGCTCGAGAGCAAGCTCGTCAGCGGGCTCTTCTTTGCCGGGCAGATCAACGGCACCACTGGTTATGAGGAGGCGGCCGCCCAGGGCTTGGTAGCCGGAGCGA
The DNA here is from genome assembly GCA_947464585.1 of Planctomycetaceae bacterium. The sequence goes on from CANHYS010000497.1 coordinate 2,078, forward strand.
ATGCCGCGATCCTGCCTGCGGGCCGAGAGCCGCTCGTGCTCGCCCGCGAAGACTCCTACATCGGCGTGCTCATCGATGACCTTGTCACCCGCGGCGTGGACGAACCCTATCGCATGTTCACGAGTCGTGCCGAGCACCGCCTCGCCCTGCGGCACGACAACGCCGACCGTCGGCTCACGCCGGTGGCCGGCGAACTGGGGCTTGCCGACCCCGAGCGGATCGAGCGACTGGCGGCGAAGACCGCCGGAATCGAGGCGGCGGTGGCACTGTTGGCCGGCACGCGGGTGGAGGGTGTCACGCTCTTCGACCGCTTGAAGCGGCCCGAGGTCGGCTGGCAAGACTGCCTCGCCATCCTGCCAGCGCTGGCGACGGTGCCGCCAGATGTCGCCGAGCAGGTGGAGAACGACATCCGATACGCGGGCTATGTGAAGGTGGAGCGGGAGCGGATCGAGCGGCAGCGGACGGTGGCGTCGCGGCCGATCCCACTGGGATTTGAGTATGCAAACGTGCGGCATCTCCGCGCCGAGGCTCGCGAGCAGCTCGAGCGGATACGTCCGCAGACGCTCGGTCAGGCGGGACGGGTTCGCGGCATCACGCCGGCCGACCTGGCGCTCGTGCTCGTGCATCTGGAAGGCCGGGCCTGAGATTCTGCCATGAAGCTCGTCCACATCACTGCCGGCGCTGGCGGCAGACTCTGCGGGTCGTGCCTCCACGATAATGCCCTTGTGCGGAGCCTGCGGGCGCGGGGCTGCGATGCGATCCTCGTGCCGGCCTACGTGCCCACGACCACCGACGAAGACAACGTCGCCATCGACCGGATCGTGATGGGGGGCGTCAACGTCTGGCTCGAGGAACACGTCCCCCTCTTCCGAAAGATGCCCCGTTTCCTCGATGGCACGCTCGGCCGGCTGCTCGATTCCCGCTGGCTGCTCGCCTGGCTGTCGAGCCGCACCGGTTCGACCCGCCCGGCCGACCTGGGCCCGCTGACGGCGTCGACCCTCGCGGGCGAGCAGGGCCACC
>CANHYS010000498.1 GCA_947464585.1 Planctomycetaceae bacterium
TGCCGTTCTCGCTGCGGGCGAGCAGCTCGGGACGGATGCGGAGGGCGTGATCGGCCGGATGCCCCACGCGAAACATCCATTGGTTGCCCCGCAGCGACCGCACACTCTTGCGAACCTGATTGGCGAGCGTCTGCAGGCCGAGTTCACGGTAGCTGACAGCCAGGGCGCTCGAGATCGCATCGGACGGGCCATGATCCCGCTGGCTCTCCAGAAACTCGGCGATCGCCTCCTCGAAACGCCGATGGAGCAGATGGTCGTAGCCGGCATGGGGGATGAGGGCGGCGGCGCGGCCACCGGCCGACAGGCGAGCGGGGAGGTGGAAGCGATGGATGCCGGCCAGGAAAAACAGCGCCCGCACGCGGTGATAGAGGCTCGTGCTCGCATGGCGAAAGGCCTCGAGCGCCGCTGCCTCGGCGAGCAGTTCGTCAGCCGTCGCCGCGTTGCAGACGCTCTCCAGCGACCGGTTGCGGATCGCCGGCTCGTCGGACTCGATGATCGCGACCAAACGACTGGCGACCACGGGACGGCTCATGTGGCGTGAGGCTGGCGGGCCAGCAGGTCGACGAGCTGGCTCAGGATGTCGGCGCGATCCTTCCCCGAGAGGCCGAGCGCGAGCTGCGCGAAGAGCAGGCCGTAGGTGACGCCGAGGTTGGAGCGGTTGCCCGCGACCTCGTAGGCCAGGTAGCGCTCGCGGCCGGCCAGCATGGCCAGGGCGGGCGAGACCTGGCGGCGGCCTGAGTCGCCGAGCGCATCGAGCATGTCGAAGATCACGGGCGTGAGCACGTGCATGCCGAAGAAGCAGAGATAATGGCCGGCGCGGAGCCCCGGCACGATCAGTTCCTGCTCGGCCTGCGTCGGAGTCGGCTTCTCGAGGACGGTGTCGACCTCGTAGAGATTCTTCGTCTGCGGCACGCGCCGGCCGCCGATCGCGCCGAAGTAGGGCAGCATGCTCTCCCGCGTCGGCTGCACGGCCGACACGCTGCACTGTTCCGCCTCGGCGACCGCCACGAGCTGCTGCCCGCAGCGGCGGTCGATGTCGCTCACGTAGAGGTGGTCCCCCACGAAATGCAGGAATGGCTCGCCGTCGATGAAGTCGCGGGCGACGCTGACGGCGTTGCCGTAGCCAAGTGGCTCCGGCTGGGGAATCAGTTCGAGCCGCGAGGCCGCGTTGCCGGCGGCCGCACGGAAGGCCGCCTCGTCGCCGGGCCGCACGACGATGCCCACCTCGTGGGCCCCTGCCGCCACGGCCTCCTCGACGATGATCTCCAGTGCGGTCTTCGGGACGCCGTCACGATCCACGAGCCGCTGGAGCGGCAGCCGCTGCTGCTCCCTGCCGGCGGCGGTGATGAGGGCGCGCTTGATGTGCATGGGGGTCCCTGCCTGAGGCTTCTCCGGGAAGTCTCTCGGCAACTATTGCACCCTCCCGGCCGGCAGGCCAGCACGGCGGTTCACGAAATCCCAGTCCGGCCTTTCACGCCCCCGCGGCGACCGGCTCCTCGAGCGCCACCACCTGGTTTCGCCCGCGGTTCTTCGCCTGATACATCGCGTCGTCGGCACGAGCCATGAGGGCGTCGGTGCGCTCGTCGGGGCGGGCGAGCGTCACACCGATGCTGATCGTGATCGTGATCGGCCCGGCCGGGGTCGGAATCGGCTCCGCGGCACGGCTCCGCAGAATCTCGGCGATGTCCATCGCGTCTTTCAGATCGCGGACGCCGTGGAGGAGCACCAGCAACTCGTCCCCGCCGATCCTGGCCCCCATGTCGTCGGTCGACCGCAGGCACCCGCGAATCCTGTCGGCAAGGGCTTTGAGCACGGCATCCCCTGCGGCGTGCCCGTAGGTGTCGTTCACCACCTTGAACCGGTCGATGTCGCACCACAGCGCGGCCAGCTGTTGACCTCCGCGTTTGTTGAGGACTTCAACCCGTTCGAGCACCTCCTTCCGGTTGAGGAGGTTCGTCAGTTCGTCCGTGCTGGCGCGACGCTCGAGGATTGCCTCGGCACGGACCTCGGCATCGATGCCCCGAAACGACGCCACGATGCTGTCGATCTGCCCCGCCTCGGTCCGAAAGGGGCCGGCGTGGATTTCCACCCAGTGGACGTCGCCTCCCTTGGCCGCCAACTGGCTACGGAGCACGACCGGTTGCCCCATCAACGCCTTCTGCAGCTCACGTCGAAACTGCGCCCGACCCTCGCTCGTGGCAAAGAGGTCGTCGGCAAGGCGACCAATACAATCCGTCTGCGACCAGCCGAGCACGGATGTGACCGAAGGCGACACCCACAGGACCGTGCCGTCACGGCCGATGCGAATGACGACGTCCGAGGAGTTTTCCGCCAGCAGTCGGAACTGCTCCTCCGAGGCGGCCAGTTTCTTCGACACGGCGTCGCGATCGGTCACGTCACGCCACGTGAAGCCGATCCGCTGATCATCCCGCACAGCATGGATATCGATCAACCGACTGCCGGCCATCTCAAGTGGAGACGGGAACGCAAGTGGAGACGGGAACGCCGGTGGAAACGCGAATGAATCGACTGCCGCGGGGCGACCAGTATCCGCCGTGTCAGCCAGAATCGTCAGCAGGCCCGAGGACTCGGCGGTGGGATAGACCTGGAGGAGACGACTCCCCAAGAGATGTTCGCGGTCGACGCCGATCCAGCCGCAGGCCGCCGGGTTGGCATCTTCGAAGAGAAAATCGACGATGAGACCGGCTTCATTCCGCACCGGCTGCAGGACTGCGTGCAGATCGAACAGGCTCTTCAGCGTGGCGTTGAGCCGCCCCCGTTCGGCCTCCCATGCCGCCGTGGCCTGACCGAGTTGCTGCAGGACGCAGGCATAGCGAAACGCCAGATAGGCGATCAGACTGAAGGCCGTGGCCACGATCGCCGCGAGTGGCCACCAGCGAACCCAGTCCTGAGACGTGATCGTCGCCAGAGATAGGTGCGACGTGAGCATGGCGAACCCTAGGCCCACCGGCGGCCTGAGGGAAACAACGGCAATCCGCGAAACCGTTGCCGCGATCCACCGTACCAACGGAATCGCAGGAGCCACGGCGTGTCCTGCCCAAATCGCGTGGATCCCCCGCATACCACACAGGGCCA
>CANHYS010000499.1 GCA_947464585.1 Planctomycetaceae bacterium
GAGCCCGTGAGCGTGGCCGGCTCGGCGAAGATCACGTCCTCACGGCCGCCGTTGGCCATCGCGACATAGTAGCCGCCACTGGCCGCGATGCCGCCCATGCTCACCACCACCGGCAGGTCGCGTTCCTTGGCCAGTTCGGCCAGGCGGTAATGAAGCTCGTCGCTGCCGCTGACCGTGCCACCAGGAGAATCGACGCGAAGCACGATCGCCTTCACGGTCTCGTCGTCCGCGATGTGGTCCAGCTGCGCCCGTGTGAAGCCGCTGCCGCCCATGATGGCGCCCGCGATGTCGACGATCGCCACCTTGGCGGTCGCCATCCTCGAGAGCGAGTGGTATTTCTCCACCACCTTTGCATCGCGTTGGAAATACTGTGCCGCGGCGCCGGCGCTGGCCAGCGCCGACAGCAATGAAATGCCTGCGATCGACCAGGCGATCCAGATGCTCCAGCGGCCCCAGAAGCCGCCCTGTTCCAGGATCACTCGAGTGGGCGGCGGCGATGGCATCTGTTCGATCTGCATGGTGGAACTCCGGCGGGTGACAGTGGAGGGGGGAAACGCCAGTTTGCCATTTTTCCGAGTATCCCGTTACCCTGACCACGTGGCATTCACGATTCTCGGGCACGGCGGTGCTCCGGGGACTCGTGGACCGCCTGCATCAGCGACGTGAACAGTGCGAGAGGAGAGTGGCAACGTGTTTGTGTGTGTCAGCACCGAGTGTTTTCCCGATCTGTCACTGGCGAAGGCGATGGAGCGGCTGGCGGAACTCGAGTTCACGGCCGTGGAGATCGATGTCCACGAGGGCGGCCCCCACCTCCAGCCCGGCGAGGTCGCGGCCGATCACGAGGCGGCGATCGCTGCCTGCAGCGATCTGCAGCGGCTGCGGCCCGTGGCGATCTCGTTCTCGTCTCCCGAGACACCCGAACTCTACGACCGCTTCACAGCGTGCTGCCGTCTGGCCAAGTCGCTCGCCGTGGTCACCATGGTGGTCGATGCCTCAGAACTCGGCACCCCCTTCAACGGTGAGATCGAGCGGCTGCGGAAGATGGTGGCGATCGCGTCGGGACTGGGCGTCGTGGTGGGCGTGAAGACCACCGCTGGCCGCATGACGCAGGATGCAGAGACGACCGCCTCACTCTGCCGCAACGTACCGGGGCTGGGCGTCACGCTGGATCCGAGCCACTTCATCCATGGGCACAAGAAGCTGGCTTCGTGGGAACCGATCCTCAAATATGTCTGCCACGTCCACCTCCGCGACACAAAGCCGGAGGTGCTGCAGGTGCGGATCGGTCAGGGCTGCGTGGAGTATGGAAAGATCGTCGCGCAGCTGGAGCGGGTGGGCTACAAGCGGGCGCTGTGCGCCCACATGCCGCCGCTGGAAAACGTCGACCAGGTCGCCGAGCTCCGCAAGATGCGGCTCTTGCTGGAGAGCCTCCTTTAGGCAAAACACGACATCGTGTCGTTTTTGCCTGGCGACCGCAGGTCACTGGTGCTGCGCATGGCATCCTGCCATGCCGTCCTCCCGCAGGTCTTCAACCAGCGACTGACCTATGTGCTTCGGCAAACCCTACCGCACGATGGAGCCGGAGGCTTCCGCGCGGCTGGCCATCTCAGCGTAGGTCTGCGATTGCGTCTCGTCGCCCTGTTCGGCGTACATCGTCGAGAGATTGCCGTAGGCGACAGCCAGCGACCGCTCCTCCAGTTGCTTCGAGTCGACGGCAGCCACCATCAGGTCCACGCCTCGGCGGCTCAGCGCCATGGCGTCGTCACGGCGATCGACTTGCCAGTAGGAAATCGCCATGCTGACGTATGATTCGCCAAGCTGTCCGGCCTCGCGATCGCGGTCCAGACGCGGATTGCCCTCCCACATCGGGATCACCCGGTCAAACCAGGTCACCGCCGTGGCATGGTCGCCACGCTGCAGGCTGTGCATGATGCCAATGCGGAAGAGCAGGTCGCCGGCATTCTTCCGTTCCTTATCGGTCAACTCGCGTTGCTCGCCGCCCCGCTCGAGATAGGCCGCCGTCAGCGTCGCGTTGTCGAGCATGTCTGAAGCATCGCCACGCAGCTGGGCGGCAGCCAGGGCATCGAGCAGACCAAGCCCCACCTCCCAATCGATCTGCCGGCGACGCCACGGGTCTTTCACCGTTTCGCCCATGCGATCGCGGACTTCCAGGAGCCGCTTCACCCAGGGGAGCGGCTCGAACGAGTCAGCGGAGCCGGCCGCGACGGCCAGTGCCCCGCGGCAGAGCTGCAGTTCCAGCGTCTGCTGGACCGTCTGCTCTGCCTTGCATTCCGCGACGACAGCTTCGCTGCGGGCCATCCACTTGGGAATCACCCTGCTCTTCTGCTGCCATGTGCCCTGGGCAATGGACTGGGCCGTGCCGAGGTGGGCATCGAGCATGATTTCCCGGGCGGCCTGCTGAACCGCTGGAGAACGCTTGGCGAGCAGTGCCGACGATCGACGGATCGCCTCCGCGAAGTGTTCCACGGCCTTTTGATAATCGGGAGTGGTGCCGGCGAGTTCGATGCGGCCCAGGAGCCGTTCGACCTGCGCCGTCACCAGGGGCGGACTGTTGGGGCTGGCCTTCATCGCCTCCACCACGGCACGCGCCTCTTCCGGACGGTCGAGTGCCAACAGAATCCCGCCATGCTTCATCTTCGTCCACACGTCGGACGGATCGATCTGCTCGGCCGCCTCGGCCAGCCGCAACGCCTGCTGCCACTTGCCCTGCTCGCACATGAGCACCATCAGGAGCCGGTGGGCACGCAGGTGCTTGGAGTCAATCTCCACCGCATATTGCAGGTCAGCCACGGCGAATGCGCTGCAGGTGTCGATCTCGCCCTCCGCACGCAGGACGAACGACTCAGGATCGAGCGGCTCGATCATCACCGCGGTAGCCGATTGGGTGCCGGGCTTCACGCTGAAGATGACGCCGCGTTCCGGAAACACTTCGCCGATGGAGACACCCTGTTCATCAAGGATCGACACGGTCCGTAGATCGGCGATCTCCAACTGCTTGGCGAGGTCGCCGACGGCGACTGGCTCTGCCAGCTTGATACGAATCGCTGCCACGACTTCGCCTTCGAGCGTGACCTC
>CANHYS010000500.1 GCA_947464585.1 Planctomycetaceae bacterium
AGTTTCTCGACGTTGAAGTAGGTGGCGTGGAAGTGCGCCTCGACGAGGCCTGGCATGATCGTGCCACCGAGGGCGTCGATCCGCGTCGCTTCGGGGCGGACCGCGGGGCTCCCTGCCGTCGGCCCGGCGTAGGTGATTCGACCGGAGTCCATGATGACTATCGCGTCTGGCACCGCGGGCCTGCCTGTGCCGTCGACGAGTCTGCCGTTGGTGATCACGGTGGTGTGTTGGCTGATATTCATGACGAAAGGCGGTCTGGGAGGCGGGGCGACGGAGATAGGGATAAACCCTCACTTCGCTAGGCAAAGCTATCCCGGGGCCGTCGATCCGGTATTGGAGAGGGACGGCTACCCATGGGATCAGACCGGCGGCCGCCTGGCTTTGGGAATCCGTCTGGCTGTGGGAAACGGCGCCGTTGGAGGTGATACTCGGGTGATGAAACGCTCCGACGAAGCTCAACGAGGGTCTTCCTTGCCTTCCTCACGCCAGCTGCCTCCGCTTGATTCAGTGGCTGCAGCCATCGCCGGCCTTCTCGACATCGTGGACGGTGTCCAGTGCTGGATTAAGGATCGCGAAGGCCGCTATCGCTGGGTCAACCGAGGGTTTCTCCTCAACTACGCGGTCGAGCGACTTGATGATGTGGTCGGACGCACCGATCACGACCTCTCCCCCGCCCATCTGGCCGACCAATATCGACTCGACGATGACCAAGTGCTGCGGGGCGAGCCCGTGGACCGCCGCATCGAGCTCGTCGGCCGCTTCGACCGGACAGCCGCTTGGTCGCAGACGACGAAGCAGCCACTGCGCGACGGCCGCGGACGCATCGTGGGCACGGTTGGCATCACGCGGGTCGTTGATCCTGCGGTGATGTCGGACGGCGGCGAGGAGATGTCGCTTGGCCGCGTGCTCGTCCACATGCGAACTCGCTTCGCAGAACCGCTGTCAAACGCCTCCCTCGCCGAGATTGCCGGCCGATCGGTGCGGGCCTTCGAGCGGATGTTTCGTCGGCAGCTGCACGTAACGCCACAGCAGTTTCTGCGGCGTCTGCGGGTGCGGCTGGCCTGCCAGGAACTCACGGCGAGCCGCCGGCCGCTTTCCGCGATCGCGGCGACGCACGGATTTTATGATCAGAGTCACTTCGTCCGGGAGTTTCGCCGTGAGTACGAGCTCACACCCGGCGAGTATCGCGACCGGCACGGGGCCGGACCCGCACGCGGTCGTGGCGCTGAGAAGTCCCGGTCTGGGAGACACCCTGTGGGCAGGATCGCAAGGACGCGTTGACCTGGGTATGATGTGGATGGTGGCAGCCGGCTTGACCGACTGATGCCCCGCCGATCGACCGCCCGAGGCCTCTTCGAGGCGGTCCGCGACTCGGACGATTGCACCGAGTCGGCGACGCGGTAACCCTCCGAGGACGCGGTAGCGTATGGGTTGCTGGAAACGGCTTCGCGACGACGTACGCGTGTATGGAACGCTGCTTGTCCTGTGTCTGTGGGCGGTGTTTGCGACGTCTTTACGCGCGGCGGAAGAAACAAGCAAAACGTCGGCCGGGCGAATCTCGTTCAACCGCGACATTCGCCCGATTCTGTCCGACAACTGCTTCGCCTGCCACGGTCCCGACAGCGGCAACCGGCAGGCCGGTCTGAGGCTCGACGTCGCCGAGCAGGCCACGAGTGAACTCGAGAGCGGCGCCCGGGCCATCGTGCCGGAGAACGTCGATGCGAGCGAACTCGTCGCCCGGATACTCTCCACCGATCCCGATTCTGTGATGCCGCCGCCGGAGGCCAAGATCGGCCGGCTCACCGACGAACAGGTCGATCTGCTCAAGCGGTGGATCGCCCAGGGCGCACCGTACGAGCCGCACTGGGCCTTCGTGCCGGTGGCGAAGCCGGATATTCGCGAACTGGCCGGGTCGGCAAGTGGCCCGCAGCCGGTGCATCCGATCGATAGGATCGTGCGGTCCAAGCTTGCGCAACGTGGCATCAAGCCACAGCCCGAGGCCGACAAGACCACGCTGATCCGCCGGGCCACCTTCGACATCACTGGCCTGCCCCCCACGCCCGCCGAGGTCGCGGCCTTCGTCGCCGACACGTCTTCCGATGCCTACGACAAACTCCTCGACCGGCTGCTGGCCAGCCCGCGGTATGGCGAGCGGATGGCGGCCGACTGGATGGATCTCGCCCGCTATGCCGACAGCTACGGCTTCCAAGTCGATCGCGATCGACCGATGTGGCCGTGGCGCGACTGGGTGATCTCCGCCTTCAATAAGAACCTGCCGTGGGATCAGTTCACCACGTGGCAGCTCGCCGGCGATCTCCTGCCGCATGCCACCGACGAGCAGATCCTCGCGACGGCATTCAACCGGCTGCACCAGCAGGAGTGCGAAGGCGGATCGGTCGAGGAGGAATACCGGATCAACTCGATCAACGACCGCGTGACGACGTTCGGCACTGCGTTCCTCGGGCTCACGCTCGAATGCTGCCGGTGCCACGATCACAAGTTCGACCCGCTCACGCAGAAGGAGTTTTATCAGTTCTTCGCCTTCTTCGACGACGTCGATGAGGCGGGGCTCTATTCGTTCTTCACGCCAGCCGTGCCCACGCCGAAACTGCGGATCGTGGACGAAAAGATGGCGACGGCCCTCTCGAAGGCCGATGAGGCGGCGGCGGAGTCAGAGGCGGACCTTGAGCAGAGCGAGGCGGTGGCTCGTGCAAAAGTGGCCGACTGGATCGCGGGCAAGGGTGAGATGCCATCGCCGCTGGCCGCGGCCGCCGAGGCCGGCACGATTCCGGGTGAGATCGTCCGCTATTCGTTTGACGAACGCGGCGGAGACGGCAAGTTCGCCAGCCTGCTTGCCGCCGACAAGGCTGCGACGTCGCCGCCGAACAATACGCTCGTCGAGGGGCATGCCGGCAACGCGATCAAACTCACGGGCGACCATCCGGTGCAGACGCCGGTGGGCAACTTCCGGAGGAGTCAGCCGTTCACCGTGTCGCTCTGGCTGAAGGCAGCGAGTCGCTATGAGCGGGCGGTCGTCTTCCATCGCTCGCAGGCATGGACCGACGCGGCCAGCCGTGGCTACGAACTTCTCG
>CANHYS010000501.1 GCA_947464585.1 Planctomycetaceae bacterium
CCCGAAGCCTTCACGCTCGTGGAGACCACCGAAGAGGTCGATGCCCTGCCGTTCGGCCCGGACGACCGGCTCGCCTACCTCACGCAGACGACGCTCTCCGTGGACGATGCGTCGCGGATCATCAACCGGCTGAAACAACGGTTCCCACAGATCGTGGGGCCGCCGAAGGACGACATCTGCTATGCCACGCAAAATCGCCAGGAGGCGGTCCGCCTGCTCTCTGATGGGGCCGACCACGTGCTGGTGCTCGGCAGCCAGAATAGCTCCAACAGCCAACGGCTCGCGGAACTGGCCCGCGAGCGGGGCATCACGGCGCATCTCATCGACGGTGCCAATGAGATCGATCCGGCCTGGTTCACCGGCACCGAGACCGTGGTGATCACCGCCGGTGCGAGTGCCCCGGAGAGCGTTGTGCAGGACTGTGTGACGTGGCTGAGAAATCGCTACAGCGCCACGGTGGAGGAGCGGACGATCCGCGAGGAGGACGTCTACTTCCCGTTGCCGAAGGAACTCCGCGCCGCCGCGGCCGCCGTGCAACTGCCGATGGCGTGAGGCTTCCGCGGTCAGGTGCACCGCCTGGTTCGGAGTCTGCGACTCACTTCGCCAGCCGATCATCGGTCGATCCACCCAGTGCCCGGCCCCGCCAGAGGCACATCAGGGTGGCCGTATGGAAGCCCGCGACCACGAGGTTACTCACCACCACCGGGTTCGCGAGCGTTCCGACCGTCAGCGGCGTGGTGACCTTGTAGAGAACCTGCACGAGCAAGAGCGCTGCGACCGCTCTCGGCTCCCGGCGAACCAGCAGCAGTACCGAAACAAGCCCGATCGCCAGGTAGATCGAAAGCAGGATGGCGCGGGCTGGTGTCCACTCGCCATACACCGATGTGGCCCACGAAGCATCCGTCAGCAGGCCGGCACACACCGGCACGAGGACGGCCACGTTGATCAGGAGCGAGAGGACCACCATCAGCCGCATCGTGCGCACTCCAAGAACTTCGTCACCGAACGACCGGGAGCACCATGGTAACGGCCACGCCAGCCAGAAACGTCGCATAGATATTTCCGATGCAACTCAAACATACAATCGATTCGCCCATTGCTCAGAAACTGCCTACAAATGTCGATGTCAGATGGGAAGGCACGACTTCCATGCCAAAGGAGCATGTCATGATCTGGGCGTTGAAAGACAGCGGCGTGATCCGACCGAAGAAACTCCCCGACCACATCGAGCGAAGGCTCCGGCTCACACTGTCCCGTTTTGCTGGGAGAATCGAGAAGATCGTGGTGTTTCTTCATGACCACAACGGCGCCAAGGGTGGCATCGACAAGGTCTGCCGGGTGCTCGTCAAGGCACGGGGGTGCGGCATCATCATGGCCGCCGTCACCGATGCCGACTGGATCGCCGCCGTGGACCGGGCGACCACCCGAATAGGCCGTAGCGTGGCGAGACAGATCGCCCGCCACCGCGACAGTCGTGTCGCGGCGCTCCGAACTCCTGCTCGGTTTCCAGAGCCGATGCAAGGGGGCTGAAGCTCTTCCGAAAGATGTCGGATCAGCGTGGTGGCGGCTGCGGTCCTCCAGAGGCCGCACGCCGCAACCAGCCCCACTCCCGCAAGGAGGTGATCTCGAATGATCACAGCATGAATCGCTTTTCTCACAGTGGTGCTCGGACTCCTCGCGCTCGATCTCGGTGTGTTCCATCGCAAGGCCCACGCCGCCAGCTGCCACGCTATCGCTTGAGCTCAGTCGGCAGCTCGTCCAGCGGCGTCAGTTCGAGAATGTCGGTCTGGTACCACTGGTTGCTCGCGAGTGCACCGGCATCGCGATTCGTGAAGCGGAAGCCGACGACATGCGACGGGTATTGATGCCCGTCGGGGGTTTTCTTCCACCCGCTGAAGACGTGCCGCGTGTCGTCATAGTCGATCGCGACAAGTCGCTTCGATTCCACGTCGAAGAACAGGTCGATCGGCGCCTTGACCGACTCGTTCACGCGCAGGCCGAACGCAGGTTTGCCGTTCACCGTGATGTCGTGACACGATTGAATCCTGGACTGCGGGTCGAGCAGAAGGCGGAGACTCCAAGCCCAGCAGAGCACTCGCACCTTGTCTTTGTCACGCTTCGCCTTGCCGATCCACCAGTCACCGGAGACCTCCACGACTGACGTGCGATTGCCCTTCTCATCCTGCGTCACCGGCTCGGCTGGCGTCTTCGTGACCAGCAGTCGCTCCCGCAATCGAAACAGCTTCAACAGCTTCTCCTCGCCGCCAGCCGTCTCCAGCACCTGCGCGGCGAGTTCCCGAGGATCGGGCTCACCTGCATGAGCCGCGAGTGAGAGGAACAACAGGAACGTGATCGCCAGGAGAGATATGGTTCGCATGTTTTCCCGATATTCGAGCAACGACGGCATACCCATTACCCACGCTCCAAGATTCCCACTGCACCCGATCTCACGATTGTGTCACTCCTCACCAGAACATCGGCAATCAGCGGCGGCTATGGAGCGTCCGTTGTATCGCTTGATTCTGGCAGCTTTGCCGCCGTTAGAACTGCGCGGCCAGCATTGCCAGCCCAATACCCGCCTCGAATCCAACTCCGACAAGATTATGCCTCGTCCGGCTGCCATCAACGACAAAAGACACGATCCGAGCCAAAGCAGCCGCGCACCAAGCCGCTCCAACAACCGTGAAGGCAGGTACGGACTGAGCCAACAAGCAGCCAATCCCCAGGCACAGAAAAAACCCGCCGTAGGTCGCACGAAACTCGGAAATACCAAGCGGCTTATCCGGCTCGAGGCCAAGAACGCGGCCCACGGCACTCGGGAATAGCAGGCCGAGGCAGCCGAGTACCGCGGTCACAACGGCTCCGCAGTTTGGCAACAGCATCATTCTTGATTCTTGGGACAAACCGTTTTGCACTCGAACGCGGGCGATCAGCGGCTCGCAACCATCGATAAACCACACCGACCGATTGTATCGCTGTTCCGCCGGAGATGGCACAACAGGGAAGCTGATCAGCGGCGAATACACCGCGACGGCAGACGTTCAGCGTTCGCTGGCGGCCTCCGCGAACGTCGCCGGCGTGATGAA
>CANHYS010000502.1 GCA_947464585.1 Planctomycetaceae bacterium
CACTGCAGCGTGCATGCGATGTTTCGGCCGGAGCATGTCGATGCCATGCGAGCGAACCTCCCGGGCGTGAAGGTGCTCGTGCATCCGGAGTGCTCGATGGAGGTGGTCGACAAGGCTGATCTCGCGGGCTCGACGAGCTATATCATCAAGCAGGTGGAGGCCGCCCCGCCCGGCACGACCTGGGCGATCGGCACGGAGATGCATCTGGTCAAGCGTCTGGAGCAGCAGCATCCGCAGCAGACAATCCGGTTTCTCTCGCCGGTGGTCTGCATGTGCGCGACGATGTATCGCATCGATCTTGCGCACCTCTGCTGGAGCCTCGAACACTTGGAGGCAGGAGATCCCGTGAACGTCATCCGGGTCGATGACGAGACGGCGAAGTGGGCCGTGACGGCGCTCGAGCGAATGCTGGCGGTGAGTACGTAGCACGCTGGAACGCACCCTCCGAACGGAAGGAGCAGCTGCATGAAACAGGCTTTTGCTGTCGTTGTGTTCGTGGCGGTGTCGTTCACGGCTGCGACGCATGCAGAGGACCGCTTTGCCGGCATGTCGGCGGAGGAGATCCGTGGCTTCGAAATCGAGGTCATGGAGAAGATCGCCGATCTCGCGCTTGTCCCGCCGCGAGTCAACACGAGTCCGCTGCCCGAATACGGCTCCGACAAACTCGACTACGGCATGACGATCGGCATCGAACGGACGCCCGGCGGCCGCCTCTGGGCCTGCTGGGTCGCGGGAGGCGACAGCCCCGCGGCCTTCTTCGTGCTCGCGTCGAGCGACGACGATGGCGAACACTGGTCTGAACCCCGCGTGGTGCTCGACTCGCATTCGAAGTCCCTGCCGCGGCAGCGGAGCATCCTCGTGGGCAATCTCTGGACCGATCCGCGCGGGCGGCTCTGGCTCTTCTTCGACCAGTCGATCGACATGTTCGATGGCCGGGCCGGGCTCTGGGCGACCATCTGCGAGAATCCCGACGCCGAGAGCCCCGTCTGGTCGACACCGCGGCGGATCTGGCACGGCGTGACGCTCAACAAGCCGACCGTGCTGTCGTCGGGCGAGTGGATGCTGCCGATCTCGCTCGACCAGCGCGGCGGCTTCGGGCCGTTCGCAGGCTGCTTCAAGGAACTCGATCCGATGCGGGGCGCGAATGTGTTCGTGTCGACCGACGAAGGGGCGACCTGGACCCGCCGCGGCATGGCGACGTTTCCAAACCCTGACTGGCACGAGCACATGATCGTCGAGCGCCGCGACGGCTCGCTCTGGATGCTCGCGCGGAACGCCAAGGGCATCATGCAGAGCACGTCGACCGACGGTGGGCGAACCTGGTCGGAAGCCGCCGACGTGCCTGGAGTGCGGCAGCCGAATGCGAGGTTTCATGTGCGGCGGCTGGCCTCAGGGAGGCTTCTGCTCGTGAAGCATGGCGACAGGATCGACGCCCACGAGGGCCGCGTCCAACTGAGCGCCTGGCTTTCGGACGACGACGGCCGCACCTGGCAGGGCGGGCTCGTGCTCGACGAACGGAAGGGCATCTCCTATCCCGACGGCTTCCAGGCCCCCGACGGCACGATCTTTCTTTCATACGACCGCAATCGCGCGACCGACGGCGAGATTCTCCTGGCACGGTTCACCGAAGAAGACGTGCTCGCGAAGAAGATCGTCGGCGGAAAATCGAAGCTCCAGATGCTCATCAGCCGACCACTGGCCCCCAAGCCTGCGGGACGGTAGCGGAAGGAAGCCGGCTGTCTGCTACCCGACCGCCGATTCGATCTGCCCATGCAGCGCGACCAGACGGCGGTAGCGTTTTTCCATCGCGTGATAGACGGCCGTCGCCGCCGGACGCGGCGTGAACCGCGTCGGCCTGCCGCTGGCATGGCTCGCGAGAAACGCCGCCCACTCCGGAGCCTGCCCGGCGATCGAGAGACGGCGATACTTCGCCATCAGCGCCGCGCCCCATGCCGTGCCCTCGGCCGCGCCGTCGAGGATGGTCACGGGCGTGTTGAAGGCGTCGGCCAGGATCTGGCCGACTGCAGGCGTCTTCGTGACACCACCGGAGAGCACGATCTCCGTCCGTGGAAAGCCCTGGCTGTCGAGTTCGTCGCTGCCCATCTTCAGGTTGAAGATCGTCGCCAGGAGCATCGCCTTGGCGACGTTGCCCGGCGTGGCATTCGTGTCGTTGAGTCCGATCACGCAGGCCGTGCCGCCACGCGACACGCCGAGGCCGGGCTCGTCGTCCATGAAGGGCAGGGCGAGCAGGCCGCCGCAGTCGTCGGGCGCCGCGAGCAGTTGTGGCATCACGGCTGCGAAGGCGTCGCCACGCCCCGTGCCGCTCACCTTGCCGAACATCTCCACCACCGTGTTCATCGCCGTGGTGCCGTTCCGCAGCCAGACCATGTTGATCGGCTTGCCATCGGGCGCGCAGAAGTGGTCGACCGCGCGGGAGATGCCCTGGAAGGCCCGGTCGCCCACCGCGTTGGCGACGACGCTCGTGCCAAAACTCATCGACACCATCCCCGCCGCGCCGATCAGCGATCCGGCCAGCGCCGCCGGCTGGTCTCCCTCGGCGGCCGCCACCGGGATGCCGGTCGGCAGGCCGAGCAAGGTGGCCCCGTGCCCATCGAGCGTGCCGGCGTCTGCGCCGGCCTTCTTCACATGGGGCAGCAGGTCGCGGAGCGGACGCAGGTGCTTGCCGTGTGGCGTGGTCGCGACCACCGCGTCGAAGTCGGCGAGGAGTTTTGAGTCGTAGTCGAGAGTCTTCTGATCGATCGGAAACATGCCGGCCGCGTCGCCGATGCCGAGGTTCCACTGGCCCGTGAGCCGGAAGGCGATCCAGCCGGCGGGCGTGGTGATGTGGGCCACCTTGGCTGCCTTGTCGGGTTGGTGGCGGATCGTCCAGAGCCAGCGGGCGCTCGTGATCCGTTTCGGCATCTTCACATCGAGCTTGTCGGTAAGCTCGTGACCCTCGGCCTCGTTGCGGCTGTCGCACCAGAGCCGCGCGGGGCCGAGTGACCGGCCGAGGTCGTCAGCGAGCACCTCGCCATGCATCTGGCCCGAGATGCCGATCGCCTGCACGTCCATTGTGATGCTGGA
>CANHYS010000503.1 GCA_947464585.1 Planctomycetaceae bacterium
CACGAAATCTCCAGATGCTGAGGAGCCGGTCGAAGGCACGCGCAGGAGCCGGTGAATTCTGCGACTCACGAGCGATGCGCGATTCGTCCATGAGCATCCTGTAGCAGAATCCGCCGGCGACGAGCATGCCGCAGCCGGCGAAGCTATGCGGCCCGTCAGCCCGGCCCCACGAGCAGGTCGGCCACGTCGACCAGGCCGTCGTCGTCCTGCCTCCCAACGATGCGGTCGGCAGCCGCAAGCACCTCCGGCTGTGCGTTGCCCATGGCGATGCCGAGGCCGGCTCCACGAATCATCGGCAGGTCGTTGACGTCGTCGCCCACGGCGCAGATCTCTGCGGCGTCGATGCCCCACTCCCGGGCCAGCGACAGCACGCCAGACCATTTCGTCACACCGACCGGAGCGATCTCGCACATCCAGTTGAGGTACCGCGGACTGCGGATCGTGTGGAGCGAGAGCTGTCCGGGAAAGCCAGTGTGCAGCGAATCCTCGAGTTCGAGCATCGCTCGATGAGGTCCCATCGCAAAGCCCGCGAACACGCCCGGTGGCGGCGTGCGGTGGAGGTCGGGCACGACGCACGCCAGATTCCGGTTGCGCTCCAGGTATTCGGCCAGGCCCAAGACGCCACGCTCTGCATCCCCTGTCGGCGTCGGAGCGACGGCGAGGCTGCGGCAATGAAAATCGAAGCCGTCGGCGAAGCTGTCTGAATAGAGCACCGGCTCGTGGCCGGCCGCGACGATCTCTGCGACCACACCCTCCAGCACGCCCGGGCCAAACTCCGCGCGGGCGAGCGTGGCGTGGTCCGATGTCCTTTTGACCAGCGCGCCCGACGCGGTGATCAGCGGGCCTTCGACGCCGAGCCGCGCGGCCACGGGGAGCGTGTCGCGGTAGCGGCGGCCCGTCGCCAGCACGACCCGGATGCCAGCGGCCCGGATGCGGGCGACGGCGTCGCAGGTGGCCTGGCTGATCTCGTGGCGGCTGTTGGTAATCGTGCCGTCAACGTCGAGCACGAGGAGCCGCATCTGCGGGGCCGCGACGGTGACTGGTTTGAGGGACATGCAGACTATGCTACATCTTCAGCGTATGACCGACACCGCGAATCCATCCGACGTGCCCTTCACCGCCGTGGCGAAAGCCGGGGCGATCCCGGCCGGTCAGGGACGTGTCTTCGAGGTGTCGGGCCGACTCGTGGCGGTCTTCTTCGACGGCGAGCACTACTCCGCCATCGACGACCTCTGCCCGCACATGGGGGCTTCGCTCGGCTCGGGCCCGATGACCGACGGATGCGTGACCTGCCCCTGGCATGCCTGGCGGTTCCGGCTCAGCGACGGCGCCTGGTGCGACAATCCGCAACTCAAGGTCGATGTCTTCGAGACACGCGTTGTGGGTGACACGGTCGAGGTCCGCGTGCCACCGGCGAAGCCCATTGAACTGCCGACGTCGAGCCCGCGGTGACGATTCAGCCCGGCACGATCGCGATCGACTCGCCCGGCGTGAGCACCCGCGCGTCGGCCAGTTTCGCGTCGTGCACGCGCTTGGCCCAGGCGTGTGCATCCTGCTCGATGGGCGGCCAGGTGCCGTAGTGGCTCGGCAGCACGATCCTCGGCGTGAGCAGTCGGATTGCCTCCAGTGAATCGTCCGGCCCCATCGTGAACAGGTCGCCGATCGGCAGCACCGCCACGTCGATCCGCTTGCCGTCATGCGACCTTCCGATCCGCGCCATGTCGGAAAAGAGCGACGTGTCGCCGGCGATGTAGACCCGCACACCACCGACATCGAGCACCCAGCCGGCGGGATTGCCGCCATAGGTGCCGTCCGGCAGGCTCGAGGAGTGATGGGCGATCTCCATCTTCGCCGTGCCGCCCGGCACGGCCACGCGGCCGCCGATGTTCATCGGCTGCACCGCTTCGACACCATGCGTGCCGAGCCACTGGCCGATCTCCCAATTGCAGAAGACACGGGCCCTCGTCCGCTTGGCAATCGCGACCAGGTCGGCCACATGGTCGAAGTGACCGTGCGTCACCAGGATCGCATCGCAGGCCACCGCATCGGCCTTCATCGAAGCGGTCGGGCACTCGTCGAAGAAGGGATCGATGAGCAGCGTGCCGGCGCCGGTGTCGATGAGCCAGGTGGCGTGGCCGGTCCAGGTGAGCGTGACGGGCATGGGGACATCTCCGGGCGAATGGGGTGGAAAGGGAAATATACCCGGTGAGCCTGTTCGCGCCCCATGGTTCAGATACAGCAGATGATAGCTGTCCGTATTGGTTCGCCGGCTGCGGCATGCTCGTCGCCGGCGGATTCTGCTACAGGATGCTCATGGACGAATCGTGCATCGCTCGTGAGTCGCAGAATGCACCGGCTCCTGCGCGTGCCTCCGACCGGCTCCTCAGCATCCAAGGTTTTTTATCTCCCCGGCGGCTTGGGCCACGAGACGCCCGCTGGATGCTGTCAGCACCGGCTCGCCACCAGATTCGCCAGCACCAGGAACTGGAGCAGCTGGCCGATCGAGTGTTCGTCGACCCGCGGGAGCAGGATGGCGTCGGTGGGCTGCTCTGGTCTGGCTTGGGCAGCATGCGTGGCAGCGAGCAGATCGGGCCATGATGTTCCCGTCAGGTGATCGAGTCCGTCTGCATTCGCGGCACATGCCGTGAGCGTGGGAACGACCAGCGGGTCGCGCCTCGGCTCCCGCACCACCAGATTCGTGGTCAGGGGCAGCCCCCGATGTGCCGTGGCCGTGAGCCGGCCATGCCAACGGCTGACCGCGTCGAGCTGACTGTTGGCGCTTGCGAACACACGGGCCATGCCTCCCTGCTCCGCCATGCGCCGCGACACGCCGGCGAATTGCAGCACTGGGTTTTCCGCCACTGGCGCCTCGCGAAAGCGGCGGTTCATCGCGGCCGCGCCCTGGAGCAATCTCACCACGTCGATGCCGACGACCGCCGCCGGCAGCAGGCCCAGCGGCGTGAACACGGCGCCGCCATCGCCCACGTCCTCAGGAATCGTGAAGATGGTGGTGCAGCCAAGCGACGCGGCCAGGTTGGCCACGCCACCGGCATGTGCCGTGATCGGCACCACTCGTTCGGCCAC
>CANHYS010000504.1 GCA_947464585.1 Planctomycetaceae bacterium
CTTCACCACCATTCGCGCGGGCCGCCAGATGAGATCGAGCGGCCGCTCCGGAGGCGTGAATTCGATCAGTTCCACCCGCCGCATCTCGATCCAGTAATACTTCCCGGTCTGCGTGAGCACCTCGAAGACTTCCGCCGTGATGTCGTCGAGATCGCGAAAATCGGAGAACTTCCGCTCGCTCTCCGTGGCCAGCGTGAGTGTTCCGGCGAGAGCCGGCCGGGCCTTTTCGGCCCGCTCGACCAGCCGCCCCGCCTCGGCCGCCTTGCCCGCACGGAGCAGCACAAATGCCTCCAGTCGGTCGCGGACCTGCTGATCGGCGCCGTCGAGCAGTTCCGGCACACGGCCCTCGTCGTAGAACTGCCGCCGCGCCGCCTCGGCCCGCAGCAGATGGCGGATCGGTATGGCCGACACCGCCGCGCGGGGCTCGACCGCGATCATGGCGTCGAACTGCGCATCGGCCCGGTCGTGCTGGCCCGCGAGGATCAACAGCTCGGCGAGCAGCCAGCGGGCCTCGAGATCCTTCGGCTTCGCCTTGACCTCCGCGGTTGCGGCCTGAATCGCCTCGTCCAGATTGCCGGTCGACAGGAGTTCTCCAGCCGTTGCCATCGTGTTGCCTCTTTCTAAAGTTCGCTAGCGTTTGTCGACGCGTCGCACCAGGGTAACGAGCCTCAATGTCGCATCGAGTCGGTCGAGTTGGAAGTGGGGCTGGAGCCGCATGACCACGCGGTAGGCGCCGGCGGTGCCCGGTTCTTCGCGAACCTCGACGTGGGCCGCGCGCAGCGGCATCTTCGCCCGCGTCTCGGCCGACGCCTGATCGTCGGGGGTGACGTATTGGTTCACCCACTCGGAGAGGAATCGCTCGAAGGTTGGCGCGTCGGTGAACGCCCCCACCTTGTCCCGGGCGATCACCTTCAGGTAGTGCGCGAACCGCGATACGCAGAGCACATACTGGAGCATCGACGAAATCCGCGCGTTCGCCGTCGCGATCGCGGAATCGTAGCGCTTCGACGCATGGAGCGAGGCGTTGGAATGGAACACCGCGCGGCCATCGGGCCCGGAACTGCAGAGGGGAATCAGGCCGGCCTGATCGAGATCCATCTGCACCGGCTCGGTGACGAACACCTCGACAGGCCCCCGCGTGGCTGCGTCGTGGTCGAGACCGGTGAAGCCGTCAACGGGCAGGCCCTCCACGACACCGCCCCCTTCCAGGCCCCGCGAGCCGCCCCGGATGTCGGCAAACCATCCCGACCGGCCGAACTCCCTGATCACGACGCCGGCCAACGGCCAGATGGCACCGCTCCAGAGCCTCCCGGAGCCGTCGGCCCTGTCTGCCTCCTCACGGTAGCGGAAGCCCCGCTTCGACCACGATCGCTCGTCTGCCGCCACACCGTCCGGCCGGCCAATCCAGCCGTCGTAGGGCAATCGGCCCAAAACCCGCGGCAGTGGCAGGCCGATAAACCGCGATTCCTCGCGGTCGCGCAGCGCCCGCCACTTCACGAAGTCGGGGGATGACTGGTAGGTGTCGGGGACGGGCAGCGAGTCAAGCCGCTGAAACGTGTCGAGCCCCAAGAGTTCAGCCGCAGGGTTGACGAGCAACGGAGCGAAGGCCGCCGCAGAGACCTCGGCCAGGCCCGTCAGCAGACTGACATCGTCGGGGTGGTGGTTGAACTGGTAGTCGGCCACGAGCAGCCCGTAGGGCGTGCCGCCCGCTGTGCCAAACTCCTCCTCGTAGACCTTCCGCCACATGGCCGAGCGATCGAACTCGACGGCATCCGAACGGTCGCGGGCCAGCTCCCGCTTTGTCGCCGAGAGAATCCGCACCTCGACACGCGACCGGCCATCCGCTGCGTCGTTGGCATCGAGCGACTGCCCGACGAGCCAGGCCAGCCCCCGCCATGACGATTCCAATTGCTGAAACTTGGGGTGGTGCAGGATGGCGTCGAGTTGCCGCGACAGGGCCACGTCGATGGCCGAGATGTCCTCGCCCAGACGAACGAGCAGCGCAGGCCGCGACAGCCGCTCACCAACACCCACGCGGCGGGCTGCCCACGCTCGCAGCGACTCAGCTAAAGTCTGGGCCTGCAGCAGATCGGCCAGGCCCCGATCCTGCGCCGCGGCGGCCGCGACATCACGGATAAACTCAGATGCCGGTATCGAAGGCGACGACGATGGCGACCGTGTGCCCGGAGGCTCACGGTATGACGCTGAAGATCCCGCCGCCGACGCGGATGTGGAAGCCATTCAAGCCCACCTCTGCCGGCGGTTCGCCGCCGCGCCATCGGATGACCATCCGACGACCGGAAGCGTACGAACCGGAGTATCAGCCGCCCTTTGCCGCCGCCGGAATCTTCGCCACCATCCGGAGGCTGGTGGTGAGCTCTTCCAGTTGCAGCCACGGCCGCAGCCAGGCGACCGCGTTGTAACTGCCCGGAGCGCCCGGGATCTCTTCCACCTTGATCTCGGCCTCAGCCAGCGGATAGCGGGCCTTGACCTCGTCGGACGGATGCGGATCTGACGAGACGTAGTTGGCGATCCAACGCTTCAGCCACTCCTCGCAGTCCTGCCGCTCCATGAACGAGCCGATCTTGTCGCGTGCGATCACCTTCAGGAAGTGAGCGATCCGCGAGGTGGCCATGATGTACGGCAGCCTCGCCGAGATGGCGGCATTGGCCGTCGCCTCGGGCCGGTCGAACTTCTTCGCTTTCTGTGTCGTCTGGGCACCGAAGAAGACGGCGTAGTCGGTGTTCTTGTAGTGGCACAGCGGCAGGAACCCGAGCTTCGACAGCTCCGCCTCACGGCGGTCGGTGATCGCGATCTCGGTGGGGCACTTGAGGGCCTTGTCGCCGTCATCGCAGGTGAAGACGTGGGCCGGAAGACCCTCGACCTTGCCGCCGTTTTCAGCGCCGCGGATCGCCGTGCACCAGCCGGTCTTGGCGAAGGCATCGGTGAGCCTCGCACCCAGCACGTACGACGCGTTCATCCACGAATAGTTGTCGTGAGGCACCGGCTTGGCGTCGCCCTTCTCGTCGAGTTCGACTTCCTCGAAATCGAACTCGTCGACCACCTTCGTGTTCTTGCCATA
>CANHYS010000505.1 GCA_947464585.1 Planctomycetaceae bacterium
CCTCGACGAGTATTCGGCCTTCCTCACCAACGGCCAGCTCGACGATCTCTACGCCCAGATCGAGGGCAACTTCGTGGGCCTCGGCGTGGAACTGAAGAGTGCCGACGACGGGCTGCTGGTGGTGCACGTGATTCCCGCGAGCCCGGCTGAGCGGGCGGGGATTCGGGCCGGTGATCATCTGGTGGCCGTGGGCGGTCGCGCCCTCGGAGGCATGAATGTCGATGAGGCGGCCCAGCTCCTCCAAGGCCCCGAGGGTTCGGTCGTGACCCTTGCCGTGCTGCGGGCACCCGCCCCGGCCCGGGCCCTCACGGTGCGTCGCGAGCATGTCGAGGTGCCGAGCATCGAGAACGTGCGGATGCTCGATCCGTCGACCGGCGTCGGCTATTTGAAGATCTCCTCGTTCCAGAAGACCACGGCCGCCGACCTCGAGACCGCCCTGCGTCGCCTCGATGTCGCCGGCATGCGGTCGCTGGTCATCGACCTGCGGGGCAACCCCGGGGGCCTGTTGTCGTCGGCGGTCGACGTGTCCGACCTGTTCCTCGAGCGGGGTCTGGTCGTGGCCACCCGCGGCCGCAGCCCCGAAGAGGATTTCAATTACTCGGCCAGCCGTCCTGGCACGTGGCGGATGCCGCTGGTCGTGGTGATCGATGGCGAGTCGGCCAGTTCGAGCGAGATTTTTGCAGGTGCCATGCGGGACCATGGCCGGGCCACGATCGTCGGCACCCGCAGCTACGGGAAGGGTTCCATCCAGGGCATCTTCCCGCTGGAAGTGGGCGGCGTCGGCATGCGGCTGACAACCGCGAAGTTCTTCTCGCCAAAGGGACTGCCGTATAGCCGGGTGGGGGTCGAGCCCGACCTGCAGGTGCAGTCGGTGGCCAAGCCCGCCGCGGGTGTGTTCGTGGCGCAGGCGGGCGACCCGTTCCTCGACGCGGCACTCGAAGTGGCCAGGCGATCGGTGGCGGCCCGCCCCGCGGCGAAGCCGGTCAGCCGCACCACGGTGGCGCGGTAGATGCCTCGTCGCCCGTGCCGGGATCGGCTACTTGAACTGGCCCGCTCGCGCCGCTAGTCTGCGATTGTTTTGCGGAAAATCAGCGGGCCGTGGGTTCCTTCTTCTGGCGGCGGTCTGCTTGTTTTTCAATTCGAATTGGTTTTCAACCACCATCCCACCTTTCCGCGCGCGACCTGTGCGCATTCTTCAAGAAGAAGGATCACGTCATGACCAGTGCCCGTGCCAATGCGATCTCCGCCATCAACAGCTACAAGTCCAATGGTCAGGCGTGGAACTTTCGCGAGACGCCCACCAGCGAGATTTTCGGGGCCAATGTCTTCGGCGACGCCGCGATGAAGGATCGCCTGCCGAAGAGCGTCTACAAGGCGCTGCAGGCCACCATCAAGCAGGGCAAGCCACTCGATCCGGGCATCGCCGACGCGGTGGCACTGGCGATGAAGGACTGGGCGATCGAGAAGGGCGCCACGCACTACGCCCACGTCTTCTATCCGCTCACGGGTATCACAGCCGAGAAGCACGACTCCTTCCTCTCGCCGACTGGAGACGGCCATGCGATGGCCGAGTTTTCTGGCAAGGAACTGATTCAGGGCGAGCCTGACGCCTCGAGCTTCCCGTCCGGCGGCCTCCGCGCCACCTTTGAAGCCCGCGGGTACACCGCGTGGGATCCGACCAGCCCGGCCTACATCCTCGACAATCCCAACGGCACCACGCTCTGCATCCCGACCGCCTTCTGTTCGTGGACGGGCGAGGCCCTCGACAAAAAAACGCCGCTCTTGCGGTCGATGCAGGCCGTCGACAAGCAGGCCCGCCGCGTCCTCGCGGTGCTCGGCCACAAAGACGTTGGTCCGGTGACGGCTTCGGCCGGGCCCGAGCAGGAATACTTCCTCATCGACCGGAATTTCTTCTTTGCCCGCCCCGACCTCGTCGTCACCGGCCGGACGCTCTTCGGCGCCAAGCCGCCGAAGGGGCAGGAGTTCGAGGATCAGTATTTCGGGGCGATTCCCGAGCGGGTGCTCGCCTGCATGCTCGAAGGGGAGCGGGAGCTCTTCAAGCTCGGCGTGCCGGTGAAGACGCGGCACAACGAGGTGGCACCCTCGCAATACGAGATCGCGCCGCTTTATGAAAACGCCAACATCGCCACCGATCATCAGCAGACGATCATGCAGACGCTGACGCGGGTGGCGCAGAAGTACGGAATGGCCTGCCTGCTGCATGAGAAGCCCTTCGCGGGCATCAATGGCTCGGGCAAGCACGTCAACTGGTCGATCGGCTGCAAGCTGGGCAACCTGCTCGAGCCGGGCGAGACGCCCCATGCCAACATGCAGTTCCTCGTGTTCTGCGCGGCGGTTATCCGGGCCGTCCACATGCATGGCGACCTCCTGCGGTCGGTCGTGGCTGCCAGCGGCAATGATCACCGCCTGGGCGCCAACGAGGCTCCGCCGGCGATCATCTCGATCTTCCTCGGCGACCAGTTGTCCGACGTCTTCGAGCAGATCGAAAAGGGAAAGGCCACCAGCAGCAAGTCGAGCGGCACGCTGACCGTGGGCGTCGATACGCTGCCATCGCTGCCGAAGCATGCTGGCGATCGCAACCGCACCAGTCCCTTTGCCTTCACAGGCAACAAGTTCGAGTTCCGGGCGGTCGGTTCCAGCCAGTCGATCGCCGGGCCGCTCGTGGCCCTCAACACCATCGTGGCGGAGAGCCTCGACTACATCGCCAACGAGCTGGAAAAGGCCACGGGTGGCGACGCCGCGAAGGTCACCGGCGCGATCGAGAAGCTGCTGCAGAAGATCGTTGCCGATCACAAGGCGGTGATCTTCAATGGCAACGGCTACTCGGCCGAGTGGCAGGAGGAGGCAAAGCGTCGCGGTCTGCCCAACCTGAAGGCCACGCCCGAGGCGCTCGACGTGCTGGTTTCGCCGAAGAACATCGCCCTCTTTGAGAAGTACGGCGTGCTCTCGGAGCGGGAGATGCGGAGCCGTTACGAAATCTACCTGGAGCGGTATTGCAAGGACATCAATGCCGAGGCGAATTCGGCCGTGCAGATCGCCAA
>CANHYS010000506.1 GCA_947464585.1 Planctomycetaceae bacterium
CGGGCCGGCAGGTTGCTCTTGATGAGGCCCGTGATCACGTCGACCGTCGGCTTCTGCGTGGCGAGGATCAGGTGGATGCCCACCGCCCGGCTCTTCTGGGCCAGACGGATGATGTGCTGCTCGATCTCCTTGCCTGCGGTCATCATCATGTCGGCGATCTCGTCGGCGATCATCACGATGTAGGGCATGGTGGTGGGGATGGCGGCAGCCTCCTCCTCCGTCTCCGGATTGAACCGCTTCAGAAGCTCCTCGCGGCCAAGCTGGTTGTATTGCGAGAGATGCCGCACGCCCACCTTGGCCAACATCGCATACCGCTCCTCCATCTTCTCGACGGCCCAGGCGAGGATCGCCTCCGCTTTCTTCATGTCGGTCACCACCGGATGCATGAGGTGTGGCAGCGCCTTGTAGGGCGTCAGTTCGACCATCTTCGGGTCGATCATCAGCATCCGAACCTCGTCGGGCCGCCGCGTCATCAGCATCGACACGATGATGGAGTTCAAGCACACGCTCTTGCCCGTGCCGGTGCGGCCGGCGATGAGCAGGTGGGGCAGGCTCGCCATGTCGAAGACCATCGGGTTGCCAGCCACGTCCTTGCCGAAGTAGAGCGGGATCTTCATCGTCCGGCTCTTCGATTGGGTCTCTTCGATCACTTCGCGGAGGCGGACCATCTGGCGGGTCGTGTTTGGCACCTCGATGCCCACCGAGTTCTTGCCCGGGATCGGGGCCACGATGCGGACGCTCGGCACCCGCAGCGCGATGGCGAGGTCGTCGGCGAGGTTGGCGATCTTCGCCAGGCGGAGGCCGGCCTCCAGTTCGATCTCATACTGCGAGATGACCGGGCCGGTCTCGATCTCGACCACGCGGACCTTGAAGCCGAAGTCGGCGAACGTCTTCTCGAGCACGCGGGCGCGGTCGCGGACCTCTTGTTCCTGCTCGTCGAGTTGCAGCTGCTCGGCCGGCAGGAGCAGTTCGAGCGACGGCAGCTCGTAGTTTGCCGTCGGATCGGGTGCCATCTGGATCGCCTCCGGCTTGCGGCGGCGGCTGGCCAGCGATTTGATCGGCACCACGGCTCGCGGCTCCTCGGCAGGTTCGAGTTCCTCCTCGTCGGCAGTGTCATCATCCGACTGCTCGAGCGAATCATCGAGGAGATCTTCATCGACCTCGACAGCGGTTTCCTCTGCGACCACCGGCTTCTCGCGGCGGCGGACGCGAATCGCCGGCTCGGAATCGTCTTCCACGGCGGTGTCGACGGCGTCGTCATCGGTGACGTCTTCCTCATCGGCAGCGGCACCAGCGGTGCGAAGCCGCAGGCCGGGGAACGCCGTGGCGATATCGGCTTCGCCGCTGCTTTCCGCGCGGCACCGCGAGCCGATCCGGGTGCCGATGTGAGACAGGCCGGCCACGAAGGCGGTGGTGATTCCCACGAGGGCCGTGGTCATGCCGCTCACAGCGCGGAGCACGAGCGTGTCGCAGGCTAGAAAAAGACCGGCCCCCGAAATCGTGGTCACGATGATGGCGGCGCCAGTCTTGGCGAAGTAGCCCTCTGAAAAATGCCTGCCGATGCCGCCGGCATGGCCCCCCGGGCCCCAGATCGGCCGGGCGACCCAATCGGGCAGAAACATCGCCAAGAGCGTGCAGGCACCGACCACGGCCACGATGGCACCGGCCGTGCGGAGCGGAAGATCAGGCATGGCGCGGCGGCGGAGCAGCATCAGGTCGCACCCGGCCACCGCCGCGACTGCCAGCCACGCTCCGAGACCGAACCATTCGTAGAGCGCACTGGCCGCGGCAGCCCCCAGGAAGCCACAGGCGTTGGTCGCCCGCACATGCGGCGGAAAGCCGTAGGAGACGGGCGGATCGGCGGGGTCGAACGTGGCCAGTGCTGCGATCAGGAAGAGGCAGCCGGCCAGAAGCGCCAGCGCCGTCAGGTCGCGAAAGCGGTTGCGGGGAAGGATGGCTGGCTCTTCAGCCGTCTCGACGGGCGCTGGCACGGAGCCGCTGCCGGCTCGGGCCGCAGCACCAAACCTCCCGTCGCCAAATTTCTCAGCATTGAACTTCCCGGGGCCAAACTTCCCAGACAAGGGGGAGGGGGCCGCCGTCGGATGGCGGGCCGCAATCGCGGAGGTGAGAGACCGATCGACAAAGGCCATCTGGGAGTCCTTTCCTTCCAAACGCGGGGGTCCATTCAAACTCTACAGGCCGGTTTGCGGCACGGCGGCGAAGTGCCCCGGCCAAGGCGTCGCCCTGCCGTGACGGCCGTACTGCCTGTGACGGATGCAGGAAATCTGACGGCGTCGTAGAGTGGCCGCCGCAGCGCACCGTGCATGAGCAACCTGTCGATGACCGATCCTGTATGACCGTTCCTGGCATGACCGACTTGGGCCTGGGCGTCGTCGCCGGACTGGCGGCCGCGGGGTTCAGCGCGGTCTCCTATCTGGTCTCCCGGCATTACGGTCTGGGCCAGCGGGCTGTGGGACGGAAGGGAGCGGCCCTCCGGCTGCTTGCTGTCTCGCACCTGCTCATGGCCGCCATTTGCATCCCGCTCACCTGGGCTGCCTGGCCCGCCACCTCGCCCCCCGTGCAGCTCTTCGCGGTCCCGCTAGCAGCCTCGGTGGGCTTTTATCTGCTCGGCCAGTCGTCTCTCTTCGCCGCCCTCAAGCGGGTGGAGGCGTCGCGGATGGCGCCACTCCTTGGTCTGAAGATCGTGATGCTCGCGGTCATCGTGTCATTCGTGCTGGGCCACGTCCTCGACACGCGGCAATGGCTGGCGGTGGCCCTGAGCGTGGCTGCGGCTGTGATGCTGCAGGTGGGCAGAGGGGCGGTCCCGGCACAGGCTTTCGGCTTCGTGCTGTCGTGCTGCCTCTCCTTCGCGATCTCCGACATTTTTATCGTCCGCCTCATCGACGGGCTGCAGGCCGGGGCAATGACGTCATCAGTCGTTATCTCCCGACTGCATGCCGGTGGTCTGGCGATGGCACTCACCTACGGCCTCTGCGGGCTTCTGTTCGTGCCGCTCGTGGTGGCTCTGCGGCCATACACGCGGGCAGACTGGGCGGCAGC
>CANHYS010000507.1 GCA_947464585.1 Planctomycetaceae bacterium
CGCACGCTGCTGTTCCACGCCGCCAGCCTCGAGGGATCGAGCGAGCATCCGCTGGGGCGGGCCTTCACGCAGGCCGCCTCCGCCGCTGGCATCGACACGATCCGCCCCGAGGCGGCCGAGGCGATCGTGGGCCGCGGTGTCGTTGGGAACGTGCAGGGAACGACGGTGCTCATAGGCAACGCCACCCTGCTCCGCGATCGCGGCATCCCGCACGACGCGATCCCGGCGTCAGCCGCCGCGACGACGATCCACGTTGCGGTCGACGGCCGCTTCGCCGGTTCGTTCGGCCTCGCCGACCCACCGCGGCCCGAGGCGGCGGCCGTGATCGCCGACCTTGTCCGCCGCGGCTTTCAGCTTGAGATGCTCTCCGGCGACTCGCCCGAAGCCGCAGCGCAGGCAGCGGCGAAGGTCGGTCTCACCCGGGCGACCGGCGGCCTCTCGCCGCAACAGAAAGCGGAGCGGATCACGGCGATCAAGGCTGGACAGGCCAACGGCAGAAGCGTGGTCTTCGTCGGTGACGGTGTCAACGACGCGCCGGCCCTGGCCTCGGCCGATGTGGGCATCGCGATGGGGTCGGGGGCCGACGTGGCCCTGGAAACGGCCGACATCACGCTGCTCTCCGGCGGCCTTGGAGCGGTGCCCCGCGCGGTCGAACTCGCCCGGGCCACCATGCACAACGTCCGCCAGAACCTCGGCCTGGCCTTTCTCTACAACGTGCTGGCTCTGCCCGTGGCGGCCGGTGCGCTCTATCCCCTGCTCGGGCATGTGACGAGCCCAATGCTGGCAGCGGCTGCGATGAGCCTCTCGTCGCTGTCCGTGATCGTCAACTCGCTCCGGCTCCGCCGCCTCGATCTGAAGTGACGTCCCTCCTGGTGCTCACTCTGGCCTCTCAACCCAGCCCCCATGGTGTGCCCATCCCGTCGCTGACGCTCAGGGCTTCTATGCGACTCGGAGGCATCCGTGAGGGGCTGCCCATGTCCCGAGAGCCGGCGTTGCTGACCAGCGCAGGCAGGATGCCGGAGCGCAGTCAGCATCGAGTGAGCGAAGGCAGGATGCCGTAGCGAACGTCCGGCGACGGGGCATGGGCAGCCCCGAACCGTCACCAGCACTCAGGGTGTCACGTCAGCGGCACGACGAGCCCGTCGTAGGCCAGTTCCACGCCGGCCGGCAGCGATGCCTGCGTGGCAGCGTGCGGCATCTCGTGACCCATGTGCACGAAGAGCGTGCGGCGGGCCTTCACCCTCGCCGCCACGGCGAGCGACTCTTGGAGGGAGAAGTGCGTCGGGTGCGGCGTGGGCCTGAGGCAGTCGAGGATCAGCGTGTCGAGCCCCTCGAGCAAGGGCCAGGTCTCGTCGGGGATGCAGTTCGTGTCGGTGCAGTAGGCAAGATTGCCAAACCGGAAGCCGAGCACGTCAAACGGTCCGTGCTTGAGCCGGAGCGGCACGATCCGCTGGCCGAGCAGGTCAAACGGCTCCAGCCCAATCCTCTCGAAAACGACCTTGGGCACGCCGCCCCCCTTGGGCGGCTCCGCGGAAAAAGCGTAGTCAAAGGCGGTGCGGATCCGCCGCTCGACCCGTTCCTCGCAGGAGAGCTGCAACGACCGGCCCAACGCGAAGCAGATCGGACGAATGTCGTCGAGGCCGTAGACATGGTCGACGTGATCGTGCGTGTAGAGCACGGCATCGACCCGCTGGATGCGTTCGCGAATCAACTGGGTGCGGAGATCGGGCGTGGTATCGACCAACAGCGTGCCTTCCGGCAGCCCGAGGACGACGCTCGTCCGCGTGCGGCTGTCGCGGGGATCGCCACTCTGACAGGTCGGGCATGCACAGCCCACGACTGGCACCCCTACGCTCGTGCCGGTGCCGAGGAAGAGCAACTGGCCGGAAACGTCGCGAAACATCCCCGGCTCGGCGGTCGTCAACGGCATGGAACCAGCTCTGTGGGGCGGAGAACACGCCATTTCGCCGGCGTACCAGCAAGCAATATGACGACTTTTTTCCGTGCGCCCAGCGCCGGCTGGCCTGCGGGTCGCCTTGACCCATGCGGCGGGAGACCGCGACAATCGCCGGAAAGGACGCTCTATCAATTATGCAACAGCTCGAACGCCTCTGGGATGGTTTCTCGAACGTGGCCGCCGGTGCCGGTTCCCGGCTCGAACGGTTCATCACCGGGCTGTTCGGATCGTCCAATGCCAGGTACCTGCGGCGTTTGGAGCCCCGGATCGAGGCGATCAACTCCCTGGAACCGAAATACCAGGCCATGTCCGACGCCGAACTCCGCGGCCAGACCGCGGATTTCCGGCGGCGTCTGGCCGGTGGCGAAACCCTCGACGACATTCTGGTCGAGGCCTTCGCCGTCTGCCGCGAGGGGGGCCGTCGGTTTCTCGGCATGCGGCACTATGACGTGCAGCTGATCGGCGGCATGGTGCTCCATTCCGGGGCCATCGCCGAGATGATCACCGGCGAGGGCAAGACGCTCGTCGCCACCCTGCCGGCCTATCTCAACGCGCTCGAAGGCAAGGGCGTGCATGTCGTCACCGTCAACGACTACCTCGCCCGCCGCGACATGGAATGGATGGGGCCGCTCTACATCGGGCTCGGCCTCACGGTGGGTGCGATCCAGTCAGGCATGGACTCGGGCGAGCGGCAGGAGTCGTATGCCCGCGACATCACCTACGGCACCAACAACGAATTCGGCTTCGACTACCTCCGCGACAACATGCGGATGGCCGCCCGCGGCGACGACCGCTTCCCCAAGCACATGCAGCAGAGCCAGGGGCCGCTCACCTTCGCGATCGTCGACGAGGTGGACAATATCCTCATCGACGAGGCCCGCACGCCGCTGATCATCTCCGGGCCCGCCCACGACGACGTCACGAAATACACCAAGGCCGACCAGATCGCCCGGCAGCTGGTGGCCGACCGCCACTTCGAGGTGAAGGAGAAGGAACACACCGTGGCCCTCACCGAGGAGGGCGTGCGGACGGCCGAAAAACTCGCCGGCGTGGAGAGCTTCTACACCGCGGGCAACATGGAGTGGCCGCACCTCATCGACAA
>CANHYS010000508.1 GCA_947464585.1 Planctomycetaceae bacterium
CATCGTAGGCCGTCCGGTCAAGCAGGCCGTCCAGTTCCGCGGGATTGTCGGGCTTGATCCGCGCCACCCAGCCCTCGCCGTAGGGATCCTTGCCGAGTGTTTCGAGCTTCCCGGGGCGGGCGGAATTGACCTCGACAATCTCGCCGGAGATCGGGGCATAGAGATCGCTGACCGCCTTGACGCTCTCAATCTCACCGAACGACTCACCAGCCTTGACCTTCCTGCCGACCGCAGGCAACTGCATGAAGACCAGATCGGTGAGCGCCTCGACCGCATAGGACGAGATGCCAACGGTCACCACGCCGCCCGACTCCGGACGAACCCATTCATGCGTTTTCGCGAACTTCAGATCAGCCGCCATGACATGCTCCTCGGGAACGATGCTCATCAACACACACGATGATTGCCTCCGCCGACTCGATCGGGGTTGACCCGCGATCATACCGCATCATGCCCCTCGCTTGTCCCGTTGGTAGAAGGGCAGGGGGGTGACCACGGCTGGCTGGCGGGAATCGCGGATGACGCCCTCGACGGCGGTCCCGGCGGTGGCCACGTCGCGATCGACCATGGCCATTGCGACGGCGGTGCCGAGCGTCGGCGCAAAGCTGCCACTTGTCACGACGCCGACGTGTCTCTCCCCCCGCATGACCACGTCACCTTCGCGGGCGCTCCGTTTGGAGTCGAACGTCAGGCCGACCCGCACACGACCAACCAGATGTTTCCGCAACGCCGCGTAGTGATCGGCCCCGGGAAAGCTCCGGCCATCCAGGTTGACCGCCAGACCGAGACCAATCGCAAACGGGTCGGAGTTCTCCATCAGTTCATGGCCATAGAGAGGCATTCCAGCCTCAAGCCGCAGGGTATCTCGGGCACCCAGGCCACAGGCGCGGAGGCCGAGCGGCGCTCCCGCGGCGTGGATCGCCTCCCAGACCGGCGTGGCCGCGGCGGCATCGACCACCAGTTCGACACCATCCTCGCCGGTGTAGCCGGTGCGGCTCACGGCGGCGGCATGTCCCGCGACCACCGCCGACGTCGCCCGGTAGTTGCCCAGACCGGCGATGCGGGCCGCATCTGCAGGCGTGCACAGACTGCCCACGATCTGGATTGCCAGCGGTCCCTGCACGGCGATCATGGCGGTCTCGCGGGTGCGGTCGGCGAACGTGACACCCGTGCCCGGCAGGCGGCTCGTGAGCCAGGCGACGACACGATCCCGATTGCTGGCGTTGACGACCAACGCCAAGCGGGTCGTTCCATCCGGTGCGTCGGTGTCGCGCGAGACGAGCGCGTCGTCGAGCACGACAGGCTGGCCATCGGCGTCGCTCGTGACGAGCGTGTAGCGGACGCGGCCCACCTCGATCCCCGCCACCTTTCGCGTCAGCAACGACTCCAGCCACTCGACTGCGGCGGTGCCACCGATCGTCAGCCGCCCCATGTGCGACACGTCGAACATGCCGGCGGACGCCCGAGTGGCCAGATGCTCCTCGACGATCGACGCATACTGGACGGGCATCCGCCAGCCGGCAAAGTCGACCATGCGGCCGCCGTGTGCAACGTGCCAGTCAACCAAGGGTGTTTCAAGCAGTGGCTGCGACACGTCGATGATTTCCGGGGATGAACTCGTATCAGGGAAAGGGCGTCTCGAGGCCAGATTGTAGGAAAGCCCCTCAAACCTGCCAGTGATGCCGCTTTAGCGGTTGCGCCGCTTCTTGCCGGCGCGTTTGCCGGGCTTCCCGGAAGCCTGCGAGCGGGACGACTTTCCGCGCGACGTGCTCTTGGTCTTGGTCTTGTTGCTGTTCTTGGTCTTTCTCTTGGTGGTGTTCGGCGGGTGCGGGGCCCGTCCGCCACCGCGAGCGACGCGGCCCCCCACCTCGACCAGACGGAAGTCGAGCGTCCGTCGATCCAGGTCGACACGAAACACCGTCACGCGGACCCGGTCGCCCAGCCGGAAGGAATTGCCCGCCCGCCGGCCGATGAGCGTGTGGCTGGTCCGCTCAAAGCGGTAGCTGTCGTCCGGGAGCGATTCGAGGGAGACGAGCCCTTCAGCCGGCATTTCGAGTCCTTGCACGAACAGACCGAAGGGTTCGACCCCGGTCACCACCGCATTCATCTCCTCCCCCGTGCGCGAGCTGAGGAAGATGAGCAGTTTGAGCTTCACGAGTTCCCGCTCGGCCGCCTCGGCGCGGCGTTCGAGGAGCGAGCATTCCTCACCCAATCGCGGCAGTCCGTCGGCCGCCGCGCGGCGGCCGCGGGCCAGCAGGTCGAGCGCCCGGTGAACGGTGAGATCGGGATAGCGGCGGATGGGCGATGTGTAGTGGCAGTAGCAGTCGCTGGCCAGCGCATAGTGGCCATCCTCCTGCGGACCATAGACGGCCCGCGAGAGGCTGCGGAGCACGGCGTAGTGCACGGCATGCTCCTCCGGACGGCCCCGCGCCATGTCCAGCAGCCGCTGGAGTTCGAAGCGGCTTTCCAGCGTGTCGACTTCGAATCCCAACTCCGAGACGAACTCCGTCAACTGCCGGAGCTTTCGCGGATCGGGCGCCGGGTGGATCCGCCGCAGAAACCCGGCTCCCGCCGCGGCCAGCATCCCGGCCACGGCCTCGTTGGCGGCGAGCATGAACTCCTCGATGATCTGGTGGCTCTCCGTGTTTTCCACCACGTGCGCCCCGCGCACCCGACCGTCGCGGTCGAGATCGATCTTCACCTCGGGCATCGCGAGTTCGAGCGATCCGCGGGCCATCCGCCGGCTGCGGAGCATCCGCGCCAGATCCCGCATGCGTCCGAGCAGCGACCGCACCTCGCCAATCATCTCTACCGCCGGGGTATCGGGGTCGGCGAGAAAGACGTCGACCTCCTCGTAGGTGAACCGCCGCTGACTTTTGATCGCCGATCGCTCCTCCTCGGCATGCACCGGAATCCCGTCGGCCGAGAACTCGATCCAGCACGTCCGCGCATACCGCACGCGATCCGGCTGCAGGCTGGCGAGATTGTTGGAGACGATCTCCGGCAGCATCGGAATCACGCGGTCAGGCAGATAGACGCTCGTGCCACGGGCCCTGGC
>CANHYS010000509.1 GCA_947464585.1 Planctomycetaceae bacterium
AGTTGGGGCCACCACTGATCGTGGCCCGGTATTTCGAGATGGCCTGCAGCCACCGCAGCGGCTTCTGCAGGAACGCGACGGGGGACATGAGCACGTTGAACTTGCCGCCATAGAGCGGCACGAGAATCCCACCGATCAGTCCCATGTCGTGGAAGCTCGGCAGCCAGAACACACCCGACTGGCTCCGCGTGATCTCGAAGGCCTGCATGATCCGCAGCGAATTGTGGAGCAGATTTTCGTGCGAGAGCATCACGCCCTTCGGCGTGCCGGTCGAACCGCTCGTGTATTGCAGGAAGGCGAGGGTGTTGCCGTCGATGTCAGGCCGTTCCCAGCGATCGGCCCAGGCCACGTCGAGTTCGCTGTCGACCTTCCAGATCAGGTGTTCGAGGCTCGGTGCCGTGGCCCGCAGGGCGTCGAACCGGTCGACCACGTCGCGGGTGGTGAGGGCGACGGAGGCCTCGGCATCGGCGGCGATCGCCTCGATCCGCTCGACCGAGCGGTTTTTCCGGGGCGGGTAGGCGGGCACGGCGATCGCCCCACCGTAGAGGCAGCCCATGAAGGCCGCGATGAAGTCGAGGCCGGATGGATAGAGCAGCAGCACCCGCTTGCCCGCCATCCCCTCGCTCAAGAGCCAGGCCCCCAACGCCCGGGCTTTCCGGTCGAGTTCGGCGTAGGTGATGTTGAGTTCTTCGTTCTCGCCGTCCACGAGGAACGTAAAGGCCCGGTCGTGGGGGCGGTAGGCCGCCCGCTGCCGCAGCAGATCCACGATTGTCGGAGCAATCGAAGCTTCGGTGTTGGGGTTGGGGATCACTGTCTGTGGAGCCTCCCACCAATGCGTGCCAGAAACGACTCTCCGTCCTCGAGCCTTTGAGGAGCCACAGGGGTTTCGGCAGGATCCTCGCTCGCCCGCCACAGTCTATCTGTCTGGCCCAGACAACCGGAAGTTTCGGTCTCCCCGAGGGTGCGACCCTGCGTTTTATCGCCGTTGCAGCAGGTTTTTCGCCCTGGAGAACCACGCGCGGCCGTGCGGATCAGGCAGGCTGCGACGGTGCTCAATCACCGCCGGGGGCTTTTATGAAATCCCGACGTATCCGTGAGGGGCTGCCCATGTCCCGAGAGCCGGCGTTGGCGGCAAGCGAAGGCAGGATGCCGAGAGCGCGGCCGCCATCGAGTGAGCGGAGGGCAGGATGCCCGAAGCGAACGTCCGGCGACGGGGCATGGGCAGCCCCGAACCGTCGCTCAAGTGGCTGTTCGGCTGCGACGGCTGCCCCTACGCCCAGGTCCGGCCGCTGGCGTTTTCGGTGCGGTGTTCGAAGTTGCCGAGCAATCCGCCGATCACGTCCCAGCGGTCGTGCCGGCGGACCTCGATGTCGCCCTGCTGGTTGATGCGAACCAGGCAGGTGTCGGTGAGGCCGACCCGCTGGAGCGCGTCCGGAGAGACCTCGTCGGGCTCCAGCATGCTCATCAGCGCCCGGCCATTCATCTCAATGAACTTCATCCCGATCTCCGCTCGAAAAACGCCTGCTCAAGCCGCACGAACGCGTCGGGGGAAATTTCCTCCGCCCGCACCGACTCATCGAAGCCCATCGTCTCATAGACGCGGGCCACGGTGTCTCGCGAGGCGTCATTCTGCTTGCCTCCAGCCATCCGCACAAGCACGCCCCGCAAGAGCTTCCGCCGGTGGCAGAAGACGTCTCGCACGAAGTCGTGAAATCGCCCGAGATCCTGGATCAAAGCCCGACGCTCCGGCTCGAGTTCGAGGTGCACGATCGCCGACTCGATCTTGGGCCGCGGCCAGAACACGCTTGCGGGCAGGATCCGCACGACCTCGCCACGGCACTGGGCGCCGACCCAGACCGAGAGCGCGTTGTAGGCATGCGAGCCGGCGGTGGCCGTCATCCGTTCTCCCATTTCACGCTGGACGGTGACGGTGGCGGTGTCGAACGGCCGCGATGTCGCCAGCAGGTTGGAGATGATCGGCGTGGCCACGCAGTAGGGCAGGTTGGCCACCAGCCGGAAGCGTCCGGATGGCTGGAGCGAGCAGGCCTCTTCGATGGCGGCGAGCACGGCCGGGGCGAACCGGTGCTTCGACTCGAGCACGTCCCCCTCGACAAGGACGACACGGCCGTCGATGTCGCCGCCGCGGACATCATCAATCTGCATCAGCCGTTCGCGGGCCAACTGCGCGAGCCGGGGATCGATCTCGCAGGTGACGACGCGGCCGGCGGCGCAGGCGAGCCGTTCGGTGAGGGCGCCCGTGCCCGTGCCCACCTCGAGCACCACATCTGCCGGAGTGATGCCCGCAGCGCGTTCGAGGACGTCGAGCAGGTTGAGGTCAACCAGAAAGTTCTGGCCGCGACGGGCATCGATCGTGAAGCCCACCTGGGCAAAGAGCTTCTTGAGGTAGGCCGTGGTCTGCCGCGCCGGCCCGGTCTGGACTTTCGGTGCGTCGGATTCAGAGGGAACGCCGGATTCGGAGGCGGTCATCGGGCGGCCTCCATCGAGCGGGCGACGTATTTGAAGAGGAGATCGGTCTCGAGGTTGACCGGATCGCCCTCGGCGAGACTGCCCAGCGTCGTGCAGGCGAGCGTGTGCGGAATGAGCGCCACGCTGAACCAGCCCTCGGTCACGTCCACCAGCGTGAGACTGACGCCGTCGATCGCCACGGATCCCTTCGACGCCATCTGGCGAAGCAGGGCAGGGGGGGCCGAAAAGCGGCAGGTCACCCAGTCTCCCTCCTGCACACGGGATTCGAGCAGGCCCTGGCCGTCGATGTGGCCGGTGACAAGATGCCCACCCAGCCGGTCGGAGAGACGAAGCGATCGCTCCAGATTGACATGCTGCCCCGCCACACGGCGACCCAGCGACGTCCGCGCGAGCGTCTCGGGGCCAAGCTGAAACTCGAGCCGCGGGCCGTCGATCCTCACGACCGACAGGCAGCAGCCGCTGGTGCAGATGCTCTCGCCGAGTTGTGCATCCCGCGCGATTTCGGCCGCCTCCACGACCAGCCGCACCCCAGGCGGCTCCGCCACCACGGCGGCCACGCG
>CANHYS010000510.1 GCA_947464585.1 Planctomycetaceae bacterium
CCGCTGCATGAACTTTCCACAACGAATACTCGTTCATTTCCTTCTCAGGCGTGCTTCATGGCTCATTCTTTAGGCTCCTCGCCGCTGTGGCGACGAATGGTGTGGGTCGCCTGCTGCATCCTGATGCTTGCAGGGTGCCAAGGCGAGATCCCCCGTAGCAGCGTCACAGGGCACCTGAAGATAGACGGCAAGCTAGTTCCCCAGGGGGTGCGGGTCGTGTTCACGCCGCAAGGAGCGGATCACGAGCCGTGCGTGGGCGTGACGAATGATCAGGGGATGTTCGTCATGTATTACAAGCCGGGCATGAAGGGTCTTCTCGCGGGCCGATACAACGTCTCGATCGCATTGTCCGGCGACGAGGCGACCGGCCCCGTCATGCTGCCGCCGGCGTTGGCAGGCATCACAATCCCCAAGGAGTATCGCACGGGCAGTGCCACGCTGACCTGCGACGTGCCGCGGAGCGGCACCGTGTTCGACATCGACATTACGACGAAGTGACGGGGTCGGAACCGCTTTCACGACATGCTTGCCTCAACACTGATCGCCCGCAAGGGGTTTTGGATCGTGAGTCGATCCACGTCGGCATCACTGAGCCCGACGGCACTGCCAAGCACCCGCCGGATATCGGCCATCGTCGCCGTCGACCCGACGAGGTGTGACCGATCCGGAGCCCACGCTGCCCCTTCCTCACCCACCACGACCTCCTGCCCCGCCAACAGATAACGACCCGGCCCCATGCCGGCAGCGGCCGTGGCATCGGTCACGGCGATCATGCGATCGATCCCTACGTGGCGGATGATGGTTCGCAGAAGCATCGGCGGCAGGTGCACGCCGTCGGCGATCACCATCACCCAACGCAATCGATCAGCCGCCAGCACACGCTGGATGACGTTGTCATGCCGATGGAGCATGAGCGGGCAGCCGTTGCCCAGATGCGTGAAGCAGGAGAGCCCCGCGTCGATGGCGTCGTTCAACACGGCCAGTGACGGATCGCAGTGTCCGGCCGACACGAGAATGCCCTGCCCGGCAAGCCACCGGGTGGTGGCGTGGCCCGCATCGTGTTCGGGCGCAAGCGTCACGAGCCTTACGAGTCCACGGCCTGCATCGACCAGCCGCTTTGCAGCATCGACGCTCGCCGGTAGGACATGCTCGTGCGGATGGGCGCCCACAAAGCCGGGCAGCGGGCTGATGAACGGACCCTCGATGTGAATGCCCGTCATGACATCGCGCACCGACTCGTCCTCGGCGTGCAACTCCGCGAGCCTTTCGATTCTCGCCGTCATCCGGTCGAGCCGATCGGTGATGATCGTGGCGAGCATCCGGCCGCCCCCGTCGCGGCGCACCGCCTCACACGCCTGCCGCATGGCATCGAGGCCGAGATCGTCGGCGTTGAAGTCGACGCCCCTGAAGCCGTTGAGCTGAAGGTCGAGAGGATGCGTCATGAAGGTGCTCCGTTGGGCAGGGGGATGCACGCTGCACGCGAATCAGGCCAATGCGGCCGGGCCGCGCTGACGATCCGAGAGCAGCGACGCCGCTTCCCGATCAAGATGCAGGCTGCAGTGCGGGTGCGTTCGCAGAATCGAGGCAGGCACGCTCGGCGTGAGCGGTCCCTCGACGGATGCCCGCACCGCCTCGGCCTTCCGCCGGTCGGGCACCGAACAGACGATCGTGCGGCTGGCGAGAATCCGGCGGATCGACATCGAAAGCGCCTGCGTCGGCACGCTCTCGAGCGACGGAAACCAGCCTTCGCCGACCTGCTGTCGTCGGCACGGCTCGTCGAGCGACACCACCAGATACGGTGCCGCCGTCTCGAAGTCGGCGGGCGGGTCGTTGAACGCCACGTGGGCATTTTCGCCGATGCCGATCATCGACACATCAAAATCGTCCGGCGGCACGAGTGCGGCGAGCCGGCGGCACTCGGCCACCGGATCGGCCTCGACGCCGACCTCATGAAATGCCTTGGGGCGGATGGGGAGCCGGTCGACGAACCGTTCCCTTAGATAGCGGCGGAAGCTTGCCGGATGGTCGGGCGAGAGGCCGACGTATTCATCGAGGTGATAGATGGTGATGACATCCCATGGGATACCCACGGCGGTGCCAAGCGAGGCCAGCACCTCGAACTGCGACGAGCCCGTGGCAACCACGAGGGTGGCCGACCCCTTGCGATCGCAGGCCGCCTTGAGGGCGATGGCCGCCTCTGCGGCCGCGGCCCCACCCATGGCTGCCCGATCCTCGTGAATGACGATTTTCATGAGACGCTCCCTGCGAACCGTGTCGATGCTGACAGCATATCCGCCGGCGACGAGCATGCCGCAGCCGGCTCGCTGGTTTCAGCACGCCGCAACTCCACATAACCACCGGGAACGTTGAAAACGTGCCC
Organism: Planctomycetaceae bacterium; assembly: GCA_947464585.1. The sequence goes on from CANHYS010000510.1 coordinate 2,381, forward strand.
CCACGGGGAGCCGGTACCGTGCTGTTACGCATATCGCTCCACCACGACCCGGGCCGGCGGCAGGCTGTCGAGAAAGATTCTCCCATAGGGCTTTGTGAGCATCCGCGGATCGAGAATCACCACGGAGCCGCGATCGGAGCCGGTGCGGATCAACCGTCCAAAACCCTGCTTGAGCTTCAACACCGCCTCTGGCAGTTGATACTCGGCGAAGGCGTTGCCGCCCGCAGCCGTGATCGCCTCGATCCGTGCGGCCGTCAGCGGCCGGTCGGGCACGGCGAACGGCAGCTTCGTGATGATCACGTTGACGAGCTGGTCGCCCGGCAGATCGATCCCCTGCCAGAAGCCGTCTGTGCCCAGGAGCACACTCCCCGGGCCCTCGCGGAAATCGGCGAGCATCCGCGAGCGGTTGAAGCCATCCGACTGGCTGATGAGCCGGTAGTTTTTCACCGCACACCAGCCTGCGAGTTCCTTCGACGCCTTCGCCAACGATGCAATGCTCGTGAAGAGCACCATTGCCCTGCCACCGCTCCGCTCGACGTAGCGGCGGATCATCTTCACCACGGCCTGGTCATACGCATCCCGCGCGGTGGGGTCGGGCAGCCTGTCGACGAGGATCAGCTCCGCCTGCCGGGCATAGTCGAACGGGCTTCCCAGCCGCAGCGAACG
>CANHYS010000511.1 GCA_947464585.1 Planctomycetaceae bacterium
CGCCGCGACCGCGATCCCTCGACACGGATGGCATCCGCGATCTGCTCTACGACAACCTCGAGCATCCCCGTTGGCAGGTGGTCGCGGACCGCTGCCTGTCGTGTGCCAACTGCACGCTCGTCTGCCCGACCTGCTTTTGCAGCTCCGTCGAGGAGGTCGCCGATCTCTCCGGCGACGACGTCACCCGGGAGCGTCGCTGGGCCTCCTGCTTCACACTCGCGCACTCGCAGATGCACGGCGGCGCAGCCCACCCGACGGTGGCCTCGCGCTACCGCCAATGGCTCACGCACAAGCTCGCCGGCTGGATCGACCAGTTCGGCACGTCGGGCTGCACCGGCTGCGGTCGCTGCATCACATGGTGCCCAGTCGCCATCGATCTCACGGAGGAAGTGGCGACGATCCGGGAGTCGGCGCCGCCATGAACAGTATGAACAGCACTCACGCCATGTCACCCTCTGCGTCTGCGGCGATGCAGGCTCAGGGCCACGCCCCGGGCCAAGGACACTCGCCGTGGCAGCTCCACGCAACCCGCATCGCCGCCATCCGCGAGGAGGCTCCCGGCGTCCGCACCTACTCGCTCATATTCGCAGCCCGCAGCCCGCGGCCTCCGTTCCGCTTCGCCGCCGGACAGTTCAATATGCTCTCCCTGCCCGGCATCGGCGAGGCAGCGATCTCGATCACCTCCGATCCCGAGTCGCTCTCCGGCATCGCCCACACGGTCCACGCGGTTGGCAACGTCACCCGGGCCCTGGCACGACTCGAGGTCGGCGACGAACTGCTCCTGCGCGGGCCGTATGGCGTTCCCTGGCCGCTCGCGGATCTGCGTGATCGCGACCTCGTGCTCGTGGCCGGTGGACTGGGCCTCGCATCGCTCCTCTCGGCGATCGCCTTCTGCATGACGCACCGCAGCGACTACGGCCGGATCGCGGTGCTCTGCGGCGCCAAGACTCCGGCCGACCTGCTCGTCACCCACAACCACCACCGCTGGCGCGACCACGGCATCGACGTGCACTGCATCGTCACCGATCCAGACCCGCGCTGGCGGGGCCCTGTCGGGCTTGTCTCCGCACTCCTCGACGGCCTCGCCATCGCGCCCGACGCCACGAGCCTCCTCTCCTGCGGCCCAGAGCCGATGATGATCGCCGTGGCGGAGCAGGCAAACGCCCGTGGCATCGCCCGCGAGCAGATCTTTGTGTCGATCGAACGTCTGATGGGCTGCGCGAGCGGCTTGTGTGGGCTGTGCCAATTGGGCCCATTCTTCGTCTGCCGGGATGGCCCGGTATTTTCCTACGACCGGATCGCCCGCTGGCTGGCCGTGCCTCATCTGTGAGCCCCTCTGCCATGCCGACAAAACCGCGACTCGCCGTGTTCAAGTTCGCCTCCTGCGACGGCTGCCAGCTTCAGGTGCTCGACGCGCAGGACTCCCTGCTGGCGATCGCTGAACGGGTCGAGATCGCACACTTCCCCGAGGCCCGCTCGCAGTCGCTCGCCGGCCCATATGACATCGGCCTGGTCGAGGGTTCGATCTCCACGCCCGCGGACATCGGCCGGATTCAGGAGATTCGCCGCGAGTGCAGGTTTCTCGTGACGCTCGGCGCCTGTGCGACGGCCGGCGGCATTCAGGCCCTGCGGAACTGGTGCCGGATCGATGAGGTCGTCGGAAGTGTGTATGCGTCGCCGGTCTACGTCGAGTCACTCGAGAGAAGCACGCCGATCAGCGAGCACGTCGCGGTCGACTTCGAGCTCCGCGGCTGCCCAATCGACACCGGCCAGCTCGTCGAGCTGATCACCGCGGTCGTCGTCGGCCGCCAGCCCCGGGTGCCGCGACACAGCGTGTGCGTCGAGTGCAAGGAAGCGGGCACGGTCTGCGTGACGGTCGCGCACGGCATCGCCTGCCTCGGGCCAGCCACACAGGCTGGCTGCGGCGCGATCTGCCCAGCCCATGGCCGCGAGTGCTTCGGCTGCTACGGCCCCGGCGAACAGCCGAACCTCGTCAGCCTGACCGGCTTCTACGAACACCGCGGCACGCCCCGGCCGCACCTCTCGCGGCTGGTTCGGTCGTTCAACGCCTGGGCACCCGACTTCCGGCATGAGGGCGACCGGCTCGAGCATGGGACGGGAGCCGACTCGCCATGAACCAGCCGCGCGAGTTCACCGTGAAGACGCTCACCCGAGTCGAGGGAGCCGGCGGCCTGCGGGTGCGGGTCGAGGACGGCCGCGTCGAACTGGTCGAGTTCAACATCTACGAGCCGCCGCGGTTCTTCGAACGTCTGCTCCGCGGACGCGAGGTCCGCGAGGTGCCCGACATCGTGGCGAGAATCTGCGGCATCTGCCCGGTCGCCTATCAGGTGACCGCCTGCCAGGCCCTCGAGTCGGCCCTCGGCATCGTCGTCGGCCCTGAGATTCGCCTGCTCCGGCGGCTCCTGGCATGCGGCGAGTGGCTCCAGAGCCACGCGCTCCACATCCACATGCTGCACGCGCCCGATTTCCTCGGCTGCGACAGCTGCTTCACCTATCCCGAAGCCTATGCGGGGTTGCTCGACCATGGCCTGCGGATGAAGGCGATCGGCAGCCGCATCATCCAGGTGCTCGGCGGCCGCGCGGTGCATCCGATCAACGTGGCCGTCGGCGGCTTCCACCGGGCGCCCGACGCGGCGGCTGTCCGCGGGCTCATTCCCGATCTCGAGTGGGGCATGCACGCCGCGTTCGACACGCTCGCCACGGTCAGCACGTTCGCGTTCCCGGACTTCACGCAGTCCTATGAGTGCGTGTCGTTGCGGGCTCCCGAGAGCTACCCGATGAACGAGGGACGGATCGTCTCGTCGACGAGTACAGGCACCGCGGGCCTCGACATCCCGAGCGACGACTATCCCGAGCACTTCGTGGAGCGGCAGGTGCCGCACAGCACCGCGCTGTCGAGCTTCATCCTGCCCGGTGAACGCCCCTATCTCTGTGGCCCGCTTGCACGGCTCAACAACTGCCTCGCTGACCTGCCCGACGGAGCCCGCCGGGCCGCCGACACCTGCGGCATCCGGTGGCCCTCGC
>CANHYS010000512.1 GCA_947464585.1 Planctomycetaceae bacterium
GACCAACTGGACCGGCCGTCCCAGGCGGGCCTGCCACTCCCGTGCCAGCCGTGCATGGTTGCCGACCCACTCGAGCGAGGTGCCGATGTTGGCACGTGTGTCGGCAATCACCCGATCGACTGTCGTCGCCGATGTGTAGCCCGCCCGCTGCTCGTCGGTGGGAGTGATGTAGGGGGCGATCGCGATCGCATCGAAGGATCCCCCCATGCTCTCGACGATCCGGTTGGTCACGCAGTCGACGGCGGCCCAGCCGGCGGCGACGCGAACGAGCCGGTTGTTCTGCCCAGCGAACACGTCGGACCAGATGTCGAGATCGCGTTTGGCCTCGTGGCCGGCGACCTGCCAGTTGTCGAGCCCGGCGTTGGCCGGCAGCTTCGTCTGTTCCGACACCCAGTGCGAGGCCTCGAAGCCCCAGCCGAAGTTCCAGATCTCGTTCGACCACTCGACGGAGGCCTTGAGCCCTGGCTTCAGGTGGTCGCGGACGTAGGTCGCGAAGTTTCGCACGAAGTCGTCGTCGGCCATGTGCGGCATGTTGAACCATGGATTGGCGTTGAGGTCGTTGGCGAGTTGCACCATGTATTCGACCGACATGCCGTTGACGATGGGCTCGCTCGGCGTGCCGCCGGCGCCCGAGCCCTGGCGGATGTCGAGAGCGTCGCGACGGTCGGCCCAGGAGCGGATGCCGGAGGAGTTCGTCTCCTGCATGCCCATGAAGCGGATCGTGTGGAACGGCTTGAGCCGCTGCAGGAAGAGCGGATGGAACGGCGAGAACGAATCGCCCGGCTGCCACCGCTGGCCAGCGAAATGCTGCCCCTGCCAGTCGGGCATCCAGACGTGGAAGTCCCGCACCGGATCGGTGGGGCTGGTGGCATCGATCCGCAGATAGATCCCGTTGTCGCTGGGGGTGACCTGCAGGTCTGCGTAGTTGCGGCCGGTTGAGGTTCTGCCGCTGGCGATCGTCACCGCGTCGAGCCCGAAGGTCACCGTGCCGGTGCCGTCCCACTCCGCCCGGTACACGCCCCCGGGATAGCCACCCCCAAGACTGCGAAACATCAGGGTGCCGGCCACCTGCTTCATCGTCTCCCCTGCGGCGTTCTCCCACGTGGCCAGCGACGTGGGGTTGCCGCGGGAATCGAGCGACAAGAGAGGGGCGTCGGCAGCATCCCACGAGGTCGTCCACGTCGCGGTGTTGAAGGCCTGGGAAATCCAGGGCCGCGAGGCCTGAAACGCATCGGTGAAGGTCCATGCGGGAGACCAGTCCACCACGTTTTCAAGATTCATGCCGACCGCCATGTGGCTGTCGGCGGCCATCAGGTGACGCGGCTCGCAGGTCTCGAATGACAGATGCTCGCGGCGTGGCCGCTGTGGGTTTCGACGGTGCATGACCATGGGCTCCCTCCTGCGGATCGTTACCCCCTGGCATCCGTGTTCCTGAACCCGATAGAGCAATCGGCATGCCAACCGAAGCCGCGGCCTTCGCTGTTGCGCGGGCCCTGATATCGTCGCTGCCCCAGTGGGAGTGACGGGGTTGTGCCGTTCGGCGAGACCACGCAAATCCGCACGGTGTGGCGCATTTTGCCGCAACGTGAGCGGTGATGAGAACGGTACGTGGGGAAACGTGGGGCGACGTGAGCGCCCGCAAGGTAAGCCCTCGCGGTTTCATGTCCCGAGGCTCCGCCCCTCGCGTGACTGGCACATTTCCACAAGCTGGAGGCTGGGCGATGCCGATAAGATTTTTGGGCTGGTCGCGGGGAGATTCGGCTGCCGACGCAGCCTCGATGGAACTCCCTCTCCAGGTCTCCCGCAAGACGACTCCCGAGCGTTTGGTGACCATATGCTCTACAGCCAGTCGATGGACATTGGGTTTGCCCACTATCCCAAGACCGCCGGCCATTCCCTCACGCGTTGGTTTCGGGAAGTGTTCCCCGACGCGAAGCTGGTGGAGCCGCACCCGCTCTATGAGGTGAACCACCTTCCTGTCCGCGACTCGCTGGAAAAGTTGGGGCTGGTGCCGCCGAGACGCGATCCGTCTCTCGCCTCGTGCCACCGTCTGACGCGGGCCTGCGTCAAACTGTCGCGCACGCTGGTCCGTTGCTTGCCTGCAGGCCTGCGTGCGTCGATCGCTCACGAAAAGCCGTGCCCGACGCGGATCATCGGCGTCGTCCGCGAGCCGTTCGAAATGCTCGTGTCGCTGTTCGAGTATTGGCGATCCTTTGACTTCGCGGAAGAACCGACGCAGCCTCTGATACTGGCTGCTCGCCAGGATGGCTTCCACAGGTTTCTTGGCATGGCCGTCAGCGACGGAGGCCTTGCGACGTACGAATCCTTTTTCGACATGGACGGACCGGCGTCGTCCAACACAAGGCTGCTCGACTTCAATGCCCTGGAGCCCGCGCTGTTTCAGGTCTTCCGCGAGTTCGGCGTCAGCGTGCCGCAGGCCAAACTTGGTCTTTTCAACGTTGGTCCGAGCCGCCAACGCGACCTGCAGCGGTATCGCACGGAGGCCGGCTCACTCATGTCGGAGGTGCGGTCCCACTTCCGTTGGTACTACGACGAAGGCGTCCACCTGATGGTGACTGGTGGGCGGGGGCGACGCCAACATCGCGGCGCACACTACGCGCGACAAAGAAAAACGGGCGGTGCCGTTGCGGCACCGCCCGTCGTTTTGTCGTGCGGCTAGGTGCCGCAGACCGAGACTCGGGTGAGTCGAGCTGAGCTCAGCTCACCATGGCCTTCAGGTTCTTGAGCGCACGCACGCGAACCTTCACGCTGGCCGGCTTCGCGGGCCGATCCTGCAGCTCGCCGGTGAAGGGATTCTTGACACCCTTCTGAGCCGGGCGGGCGGGCACCTTGCGGCGCTCGATCTTCACCAGGCCGGGGATGGAAAACACCCCGATGCCCTGGCCCTTGAGGGACTTTTGGATTTCGTCCGTGAGGGCCTCCATCACCGCGACCACGTCCTTCTTCTGCAGACCGGTCGTCTCGGAGATGCTCCGCATGATCTCGGTCTTCGTCATCGGCTTGCTACCCGACTTCTTCGCCA
>CANHYS010000513.1 GCA_947464585.1 Planctomycetaceae bacterium
CCCCATGACTCCACCACCATTCCAGCCCGACCGCGTTCCTGCCGGCTGGCAGCACCGCCACCTGCTCGACCTCGAACGGCTGACGGGCGATGAAATTCGGCTGCTGCTCGACACGGCGGCCCTCTTCAAGGAGGCCACCGACCACTGCCGTCGCAAGCTCTCGGTGCTGACCGGTTCGACGGTCGTAAACCTGTTCTTCGAGAATTCCACCCGCACGCGGACCAGCTTCTCGTTGGCCGCCCGTCGACTGGGCGCCGACGTCGTCGACTTCTCGGCTTCGACCAGCAGCCTCTCGAAGGGGGAGTCGTTCATCGACACCGCTCGCAACCTGGAGGCGATGGGAATCGATGCCGTCGTCGTGCGCCATAGCACCCCTGGCACTCCGCACCTCCTCGCCCAGCACCTCGACGTCGGCGTGATCAACGCTGGCGACGGTCCGCACGAGCATCCGACCCAGGGACTGCTCGACATCTTCTCGATCCGCGAACGGCTCGGTGACCTGAACGGAGTCACGGTCGGACTCGTCGGCGACATCGCCCACAGCCGAACGGCCCGTTCAAACCTGTGGGGGCTCCTGAAGCTCGGGGCGAAGGTCATCCTCTGCGGGCCTCCCACGCTCGTCTCGGACCGTTGGCGCGAACTGGGTGTGGAGGTGTCGCACGATCTCGACGCCATCGTGCCACGGTGCGACGTGCTCAACCTGCTGCGGATTCAATTCGAGCGACAGAACATGCGGCCCTTCCCGTCGGTCCGCGAATACGCCCATCTTTACGCCATGACGAGCGATCGACTCACCCGGGCCAGGCCTGACCTGCTGATCCTGGCCCCGGGACCGATCAACCGCGGCGTGGAGATGACCGCCGAGGTGGCCGACTGCCGGCAGTCGCTCATCCTCGATCAGGTCACCAACGGGCTGGCCGTCCGCATGGGCGTGCTCTGGCTCACCTGCGGGCCACGGGCCGACCACGCGACAGTCCACACAGACGCGACCACGGGTTTGCCAACCAACCAACCAACAAGGAGCCACTGATGGGCACACTTCTCATTCGCGGTGGCCGGGTGGTTGATCCCGCGCAGGGTATCGATCGGATCGACGACGTGCTGGTGCGCGACGGCCGAGTGGCTGCCATCGGCAGAAGCTCCGAGGAGGCCGCTGAAACGATCGACGCCACGGGGCTGGTGGTCTGCCCGGGTCTCATCGACATGCACGTGCACCTCCGCGAGCCGGGCCGCGAGGAGGACGAGACCATCGAGACCGGCACCCGGGCCGCGCTGGCCGGAGGTTTCACGAGCGTCGCCTGCATCCCCAACACCGAGCCACCGATCGACACGCAGGCGACCGTGGAGTTCATCCACCAAAAGGCCGCCCGCGCCGACACCTGCAATGTGTTCGTGGTGGGCTGTGTGAGTCGCAACCGCGAAGGAAAAGAACTGGCGGAGATCGGCCAACTCGTGGAGGCCGGCGCCGTGGCCTTCAGCGACGACGGCGCCCCCGTCTACGACGCCGAGTTGATGCGCCGGGCCTTTGAATACTGCCGCATGTTCGACAAGCCGATCCTCGCCCACGAAGAGGTGCTGGAGCTTTCTCGCGGCGGCGTCATGAACGAGGGGCTCGTGTCGCTTGTGCTCGGTCTGACGGGCATGCCGGCTGCCGCCGAGGAGGTGATGATCGGCCGCGACATCGCGCTTTCCGAGGTGACCGGAGGCCGCCTGCACGTGATGCACGTCTCGACCGCCGGGGGCGTGGCCCTGATCCGAGCCGCGAAGGCCCGCGGGGCAAGGGTGACCGCAGAAGCCTGTCCCCACCACTTCACACTGACCGACGAGGGGCTCCGCGGCTTCGATTCCAACCACAAGATGAGCCCGCCTCTGCGGACGGCCGCCGACGTGGAGGGGATCATCGCGGGCATCGTCGATGGCACGATCGACTGCATCGCCACCGACCACGCGCCGCACGCTCCCGAAAAGAAAATGCTCGAACTCGACCGCGCGCCCTTCGGCATCCTCGGTCTGGAGACGGCGGTGGGGCTGACCGTCACGCGGCTGGTGTCGCCTGGCGCGATCGGCTGGCCGCGGATGATCGAGGCAATGAGCACGCTGCCCGCGCGGATTCTCGGTGTGGATCGCGGCACCCTGCGGCCCGGCGCCGTGGCCGACATCACGGTGATCGACCCGAACCTGTCGTGGAAGGTCGACGTGAAGTCGTTTCGATCAAAGAGCGTGAATTCGCCGTTCGACGGCTGGACGCTCCAGGGCAGGGCGGTGGCGACCATCGTGGCGGGCCGAGTGAAGTACCGGTTGGGGCTGGTTTGACGTGCATGCTCTCACGTTTCCACAAGTTGCCCTCGTATGACGCTCATCATCGACGGCTACAACCTGTTGCATGCGTCGGGCGTGTTCGGCGAAGAGCGTGGCCCACGCGGCTTTGAGAAGTCGCGGCTGGCGCTGCTCGACATGCTGGTCGATCTGCTGGGCGAAGCGGCAGCCGACACCATCGTGGTGTTCGACGCGGCCCGCGCCCCGGACGGCCTGCCGGCGCGGCTCACGCATGGCGGCATCCGCGTCTGGTTCGCCAGGGAGTACCCCGATGCCGACTCCCTCATCGAGGAATTGGTCGAGGACGCCGACGCCCCCTCGAGCCTGCTGGTGGTGTCGGGCGACCGACGGTTGCAGGTCGCGGCCCGCCGCCGCCGGGCAGGCGCCGTCTCGAGCGACGAGTGGCTGGCCACGAAGCGCGAAGAGCGCCGGGCACGCCGCCGACAGGCCGAGACGAAGCCTCCCGAGCCGGGCCCGGCCGACGTCGAGGGCTGGAAACGGTATTTCGGCCTGTGAGGGGCCGACCACGCGGTGTCTGCACGCGACGGCTCGGCATCCTGCCGACCGTCGCTTGGCCGACTCCGTCGGCTGGTGCTAACCCGGCCGGCTGTATACACGCGAAACATGGCATCCTGCCATTTTCGCTTGGCCGACTCCGTCGGCTGGTGCTAACCCGGCCCTCCGGGCCTGGCGATGTGGCGTCATGTGCCTTGCGGAATCCGTGAG
>CANHYS010000514.1 GCA_947464585.1 Planctomycetaceae bacterium
CACGGCGGCACCTTCACGTCGGTGACAGTCCCCGCAGCGGTCGCGGCAGGCGAAAGACTGCGACCGATCCCCCGCAATCGCTCCCGTGGAGTCGTGTGGGGCGTGAAGTTGTGAGTGGGCTGGAGCGGAGGTCGCCTGCGGGCCAGACAGGTGGTTTACTTCCGGCCCCGCTTGCCCGATTTTCGCGGTGACGCGGCGGGCTTCTTCGGGGGCTTTTTCGCGGTGATGGGCTGTTCGTCAGCCGGCTCCTCCGCGGCCGGCTGCTTTCCGGCGGTCTTCTTCCGGCCGCGCGTTGGCTTCTCATCGGCATCGCCGTCAGCGACTGACTCCGCGGCGGCTCCCGACAGACCCGGCACGGTCTGCGGCACGATGATGCAGTTATCACCGAGTTCGAGTTCTTCCTCATCCTGGATCGGCTTGCCGCGATCGTCGAGCTTCACGTCGGCCTCGGCCGTCTTCTTCTTGGCCACCGCCAGCAGTTGCTCGTAGAGCTTTTCGCGGTCGACACCGTTGATCACGGAAACCGCCCCGGCCACCTCCTTGAGATACCGCAGGAAGATGCTCCGCCGCTGTCCCTCCTGCGCCACTCGGAGCCGCCGCCTCAGATACATGCCGAGCTTGCGGCCGACCGCCTGCAACGCGAGCCGGATCTCCTTCTGGATCTCCGGATACGAGGCGATCGCCTCCTTCGACTCGCTCGTGAACGGCACCCAGACGCTCGCCACGTGCACCATCACCGTCACCGGGCCGCTCGGCAGGCTGCCGCGGGATTGCGAGAGGCCGTAGGAACGCCAGTTGGTGGAGAGGATCGTCTGCGTGACGGCGCAGGCCGCCGGCTGGAACTGCAGCGGCACGCGGTTGGCATACCGCAGCACCGTCATGTTCTGCCCCTCGTCGGCATTGACGTGCTGCATCGCCCCGTGCAGGGCCTGCAGTTCCGGCTTCTTGAGCTTCGAGGGGGACTGCCGGGGCGCGAGCTTCGCCTCGTCGAGGATCTTGTCAGCCGCCTCACCACCGAGCCCAGAGAACGTCGTGGTGAGAAACTGCCGCAGGCTGCGGGCGTCGCTGTCGCCGGCGAGTTCCACGAGTGCATCGAGCGAGATCTTCTGCGCGGAGGGCCCGCCGCCATAGGCCAGCGACGCCTCGATCACGAAGGGATTGCCACGATAGACCCCCGGCGGCCGGGTGGCAGCCGTGAAGAACTCGCCAGGCACCACCTGCCGGATGCCGGCCAGGAGCCGTTGCTCGCCGATCGGCACGACGCAATCGGTCGCGGGTGGCGGAATCTTCGTGTCTTGGATCGCCCTGAAGAGTGCGTCGGCCTCACCGCGACCGAGCTTGCCCGTGGTGATTCTGGTGGAGAGCTTCGCGATGTCGCAGATCTTCTTCGCGGTGCCATGCGACACGCGGGAGAACGACTGCGTGAGGAACTGCGCGAGCGTGAATTTCGGATGCTCCTGCAGCATCGTCACGAGGCGACCGAGTTCGACGCCATAGGGATGCGGCTTGATCTCTTTCGGCTCAGGCGGCAGGTCTTCGGTGGACCGCTCGAAAATCCGCTCCGGGCCATCCGGTCCCTGGAAGTGGAGACGGGCATGGGGATTGGAGATCGCCGTCTGCTCGAGATATTCCTCGACGCTGCCGCGGCCCCGCTGGAACTTCGCCTCCATCTCGATCGTCACGCGGGTGCCGTGCTCGATCGCGTCGCCCTTGTCGTTCTCGGCAACCCACTCGATCGAGTGTTTCTTCATCAACTCCGCGCCGCCCTTACCGGCGGGGATGTCGACTCCATCCCCCTTGCCGTTCAGGATCTCGGGCTGGTTGGTCTTCGTGTCGATCCGCAGTTCGGAATAGTGGGCGGGGTGCTTCGAGTCGATCTTCGAGATGATCTTCACCGGCTTGCCGGTCGTGAGCACGCCATACATGCCCGCGGCGGAGATGCCGATGCCCTGCTGGCCGCGGCTCATCCGCAGCCGGTGAAACTTGGAGCCGTAGAGCAACTTGCCGAAGATGAGCGGGATCTGCTTGCTGACGATGCCGGGGCCATTGTCCTGGACTCCCATGCGGTAGCGGTTGCCCGAGTCGCCCACCTGCTCGATGTGCACCCAGATCTCCGGCAGGATGCCCGCCTCCTCGCAGGCATCGAGCGAGTTGTCGACCGCCTCCTTGACGCTCGTCAGCAGCGCCTTGCGGGGCGAGTCGAAGCCGAGCAGATGGCGGTTCTTGGCGAAGAACTCGCTCACTGAGATGTCCCGCTGGCCGGCTGCGAGCGTCTGGGCTGTGGCTCGCCGCTTCGCTGGCGACTTGGCTGCGGTGGCCGTGGGCTTGGCTGGACTCTCCGCCACGGCAGCGCTGTCGACCGACGGCGGCGCGGCCGCAGCCTCCTTCGGGGGCTTTGCCTGGGGTTTCTTCGGAGGCTTTGCGGATTTGGCCATGGCGTGTGCGGGTTCCAGAACTGTGATCGGACGGGCTGTGATTGGCAAGAGGGGTTGAGTTTGCCGGTTGAGCAGGCGTTTCCGGGGTGTTGGGTGCCTCCGGACTTTGCCTGCTGGGCAGGGGAGAAGTGCCCGCAGCCCCCAACTGATAACCCGTCCCTGGGTTTGCCGAACTTCCTCGTTAGCCCCGGTTGCGACCGCTGCCTGAACCTCCGGGTGGCAGTGGGCCGGAACAGAGCCACGACGTGATCTCACGAGGTGATCCGATGCTGACATCATCCAGTCTGCAAACCGTCATCAAGGGCATGGCCGTCGCCGTGTTGCTGACGGCCACGAGCCAGATCTCGGCCGCGCCGATCAATGGCGGTGTGGAGGCCCCGACGCCTGACGTCTTCTACAACTTCTACGTGCCCCCCGTGCCTGCGGGTGCCTATCCCGGCGTCGGTGCGCAGCTCTACGTCGCGCCCCGCCCAGTGCCGCCACGGGTGGGCCACACCTGGTACACGTATCCGCCGTTCATGCCCCACGAGTTTCTCTACAAGCACCGCCGGCATTATGTCCGCCCGGCTGGTGCGATGGGTATGCGGACTGAC
>CANHYS010000515.1 GCA_947464585.1 Planctomycetaceae bacterium
CTTCGATCCGAAGCCCAAGTCGATGGGGCAGGCGCTCAAGGCGATCCAGTCGGGCCTTGCCTCCGGCGACGTCATTGGCATTTTTTCAGAGGGGGGCATCTCGCGGACGGGGCAGATCCTCGGCTTCAAACGTGGCCTCGAATGGATCCTGGAGCGGGTCGAGGCGCCGATCGTGCCGCTCCATATCGACGGCATGTGGGGCAGCCCGCTGTCGTTTTCCGAGGGCCGCTATTTCACGAAATGGCCGCGGGTCTTTCGCCGGCCGGTAACGCTCACCTACGGCACTCCCCTGCCGATCGGCACGCCCTGCCACGAGGCGCGGCTCGCGCTTCAGGAGCTCACTGCGAACTCTGTGAGGAGCAGGATGGTGGTCACGCGGCCGGCGGACCTCGCCGCCGCCGCAGCAGCGGCCGAGGCCTTCGACGGCTGCTGCCTCGTGCGTCGCGGCGACCGGATGCTCGTGTCGCTCGCCGCCGGCGATCCGCTCCAGGATTCACTCGGGATCCATGGTGCGAGGCTGCTGGGCATAAGGAGTACCACGGCTGATGCCACGCTCCTTCCGAGGCAACTCGGAGAGATGCTCCTGCGGGAGAAGATCACGATCTGGCTGGCACGCGTGGAACAGGTGCTGCAGCTGGCAAACGAGCAGGCCACCGGCGACGGCGCGACGCTGTCTGGATTGAAGAACACACTGGACGTGGTGGTCATGCCGATCGACGCGGTCGCAGAGTTGCCTCAGGCCCGCGAGGCGTCGGCCCGGTTTCGCGAGGTGTTTGGCGTGGAGCCTGTCGTGGCCTTCGCGCCCCGGGAGGCGGGTGGCCTCGTGGCGATGAATTCACCGCCCGCGCGGGCAACCGCCGACCATGAGGTGACGCTCAAGGCCGACACGGTGGGCCGCGTGGTCAACGGCGTGGTCGTCTGGCCAGAGGCTGCCATTCGTGACCGGCTGGGGCGGGAATCGCTCGTCGATCAGGGCATTTCCGCGGGGGAATCCCGCACGCTCGTGATCGGTGCCACGCTGCCGCCGCGGGCAGGGAATGGCCTGGGCACGACCGGCTTCGATCGGCCGGCGGCCTGCCTGCTCGACACCGCTTTCGACGTGGATAAGGAAGGGTTTCTGGTGGTGAGGGAGCCGGCGTGACGGCGGGTGGATGCGGGGCTGTCCGCCCGGCCACGCATGAATCGACCGGTGCCGACGGTCCAATCTTGGTGTTGCGGCGAGAAGCGTGTATTCTTCGAGGCTGTCGAGCACCCCTAGCTCAATTGGATAGAGCATCGGTCTACGGAACCGAAGGTTGCTGGTTCGAGCCCAGCGGGGTGTATTTGATTCGCGGGGCTTCCCGTCAGCGTGTCGCTCCGCCGGGACGGCAAAAGTCTCGTCGCAGTGGCTTTTTCGCCATCATGCGTTGCGACAGTGCTTTCCTGCGAGGGGGCGAAAAATCCAAAAGCTCCTCGAGCTTCCGCCGATCCCGGCTCGCCCAAGACTGCTTCGCAGGATGCGAGCTGCAGCACCAGCCGGCGGATGCCGGCCAAGCGAAAATGGCAGGATGCCAGGTTTCGCGTGTATCCAGCACATGGCCAGCCCCTCACGGATGATTCCGAGTCCCATAAAAGCCCCCGGCGGAAGCCGGGGGACTCCGGCACGAACATCGTCCCGCGTGCCATGCGAATCCGGTGTTGCCCAACAATCAGTTGTCCCCGAACTTCCGTCCGGGGCTATGTGGCACATGCGCCAGGGCAGGTCGGCCAAGCAACGGGCGGCGGGATGCCGAGCCGTCGCGTGAACCCTGAACATCGATCTGTGACGTTTCGGGGGTGGTCTGTAGGCTTTTCGCCATGGAACAGCCCCCCTTTCCGCACCGCATCGTCGGCTTCGACCCCGGCCTGAACACCACTGGCTACGGCGTGGTGGAGTGGTCGGGCCGCGGCCTGCGACTGCTCGAGGCAGGCACCGTCAGGTCTCGGAGCGATTTGCTCGAGACCCGGCTCGCGGAGATCCACTCCGGTGTCCGCGAGGTGCTGGAGGCGTTCCGGCCCGGAGCGCTCGCGATCGAACAGATCTTCGTGCACGCGAAGTTCCCCAAGACGGCTATTCTGATGGGGCATGCTCGCGGCGTGATCTGCCTCGCCGCCGCGCAGGCAGGCTTGGCCGTCCACCACTACCTGCCCAACCGCGTGAAGAGCACGCTCACCGGCAATGGCCACGCTGGCAAGGAGCAGATGCAGATGGCCGTGCAGCGGGAGCTGGGGCTCGTCAGCCGGCCAGAACCGGCCGACGCCGCCGACGCGCTGGCCATCGCACTGGCCGACTATCATCTCCGGCTGCGGCCGCTCAATGCCGGGCTTGTCATCGACCGCATCGGGAGTTCACGTCCATGATCAAACGGGTTTCCGGAGTGCTCGAGCGGGTGGAGCCCGCCGGCGTCGAACTGGCGATGGGGCATGCCGTGCACGAGGTCCTGGTGCCGGAACTCGTTCGCCGCGGTCTGCAACAAAAGCTCGGCCAGACCGTCACGCTCCACACGCTCGAATTCCTCGAGGGCAACCCCACGCGGGGCAACATGGTGCCTCGGCTGGTCGGCTTCCTGACCGAGGTGGAGCGGGAGTTTTTCGAGCTGATCTGCGAGGTGGACGGCGTGGGCGTGCGCAAGGCGCTGCGTGCCATCGTCCGGCCGGTCGGCGAGATCGCCACCGCCATCGAGGAACAGGACGCCGCCCTGCTCTCCACGCTGCCCGGCATCGGCGCTGCCACGGCCGAACGGATGATCGCCAAACTCCGCCGCCGGATGCCAAAATTCGCCCTGCTCGTGGCCCGCGAGGCCCCCGATCAGGCCGGGCCGGCCGACGTGCTCGCTGAAACATTCGAGGTGCTGCGGTCACTGGGCCACTCCGATACGGAAGCCCGCCGGCTCGTGGACGCCCTCCGCGAAGGCAAGAAGAAGTACAAGGACGTCCAGGAAGCCCTCGAGGCCATCTACCGCCAGATGCACCGGGGCCGGTAGCGGGGCGGCGGCTGGGTTCACGAA
>CANHYS010000516.1 GCA_947464585.1 Planctomycetaceae bacterium
CGGCCTGTTCCAGCCTAGCGATGGTGGCTGTGGATGTGCCGCTCGTCGAAGTCGAGCCACCACCAGCCGTCGTCCCACTCGAGCGAAACCCGCCGCCAGCCGAGCGGCACCTGCGGATAGGGGTAGAACGGACCGATGTAAGGCCAGGCCGTCGGGGAATACTGGGTCGGATACTGCACGGCCGCCACGTTTGGCGAGGCAGCATAGCTGGGCCATGCGTAGTTGGGCATGTTGGGGCCGTCACCACGTCCGGGGATCGGCGGCATGCCGACACCCGTGCCGCCCATCGGCATCGGGCCGCCGGAATACCCTGGGCCGCCGCTGGCGTAGCCACCCGCTCCAGCCTGACCGCCACTGGCATAGCCACCGTCGGCCAGGCCGCCATTCACGGGACCACCTTCGACGACCCGCATGGAGCCGGGCACCATCTGGCCATCAGCCACCTGCCCCTCATACCCGTTGGGCGATGGCAGATGCATCGGATCCGCCGCCATACCGCCCCGCATGGATGTCCGCTGCACGGGGCCACGCATGGCCGTTCTGGGGTCGCGGCCCGACCCCTGCATCGGCTGCGGACGAGCCTGGCCGGCCGCGGGCTGCATGGTCCGAGCTGGTGTCATGGCAAGAGGACGGGGAGAATTCGGTGTCTGTCGGCCACCGGCGCCGCCCTGCGGCCTCGCCGTGGGAGCCAACGCCTGGGTGAGCTGCACCTGGGCTTCCTGGTCGCTGAAGTTGAGCAGACCACGGGGGGCCGACTTGGCCTCGCCTGCGGCCTGGGATGCTTCAGCCAAGGCTTTTGCCGCTGAGGCAGGCGTCGGGCCCTTCTTGGCCGCTGCGGGGGAGGGCATGCCAACGACTCCCCATGCCGAGGAGGGCATGCTGAACGCCGGCGCTCCTCCAGCCGACTCGGTCTGCTTGCCGATCGCGAGCCGATTGACCACGCGTTCCACGCCAGGAGTGTTTTCGGCAAGGCTCACGGCGGCTGCCAGTTGCTTCTGATCAGCAACCCGGCCCTCGAGCCACACGGTGCCCGACTTCGCCTTCACGTTGACCCTGTAACCGGCCAAAGACCCCGATTCCCGCAACTTCGCGGCCACGGACCCCGCCAGATCATCGGCCCTTGCCGCCGGCAGGACGAACGATGTGCCGACCACGGCCATCACGAATGCGGATCTCAGAATGGACATGCATGGCTCCTTGGATCGATGCGGCTGCGGCCCGCACAAAAGCTGCTGAAGGCCCTTCAGGACAGTGTCAGGTACGCAGACCCGACCTCTGGCCCGGAATCTATTCGGCGCACGATCATGCCGAAGGGGAGTTTTTTTCCGCGCCCAACGAAAACACCGACAACCCAGGAAGACTGCGCCGGCCGGGCAAGAACGACGGCCGATGAATGGGGACGGCCGGGCAAGGGGATGGCCAAGCGATGGCGTTGCATTCCAGGCAACATTCCAGGCAGCACCCCAGGCCACGCCGCCGAACACCCAGATCTGCGCGGCGCGAAACCAACTACCGAAAATCGATGATGGCGATGAGTGTCATCAGCGTGAGCGTCACGGCGCACGCGGCGCTCGATCCAGGCCCGAACTGCAGGCTCCAGCCACACACTCCGCCGACGACGACGAGCGACAGAAGACAGAGCCACTGACCGCCCCGTTCATACCGGGTGCCTTCCGCCAATCTGGCGGAGGCGGCAGCCGCGATCCCGAGAACCTGAATGACGCCCAACGTGCAAAGCAGCGGGCTGACGGCGAGTGCGAACAGCATCATGCCGGCACACTAGCGAACCAACCACCAGCTCTGCAAAGCCAGTTTCCCTGCACCCGCCACGGTCACTTGCCCTCGAGCAACGCGTCGACCTTCTTCTCCAACTCCGTGATCACGACGTTGCGGTCGACGACCTTACCCTCGGAATCGAGCAGGATCATCGTCGGCAGCGTCAACACCCCCAACTCTTCGGCCAGGCGACCATCGAGGCCACCCGCCTCATGGAGTTGCGGCCACGCAATCGGCTTGGACTTCAAAAACTTCTCCAGCTGCTGCTTGTCGGAATCGAGCGCGATCCCGACGACGGCAAACTTCTTCGGCCCATACTTCGCGGCCAATTCCCGGATCTGCGCCATGTCGACCTTGCACGGCTCACACCAGGTGGCCCAATAGTGCACCAGCACGGGTGTGCCGCGCAGCGATTCGAGCGACACCTGCTTGCCATCGATCGCCACGCCCGAAAGAGCCAGCGGCTTGCCCACGCTCTCCAGCCGACGGGCCGCCCCCCGAGCCTTCCGCGCGGGAACAGATTCCGGAAAATTCTTGATGATCGCCGCATAGCGATCGAGCGCATCCCGCTCCTTGCCGGAGAATTCGTCGGCGATGCCCATCTGCAGCATCGCCTCGGCCGCATCGGGCGAGGCGGGATACTTGGCAACGAAAGCCTGCAACTCCTCGAGCCAGGCAGCCTGCACCTTGTCGACATCGACGCCCGGCTGCTGCATGTTGGCGGCATAGCGAGCCTGCGCCAGGCGAAACACGACAAACCCGGCCAGCGACTCATCCGCAGCCACAGCCGTGGCCAACTGCTCCAGCTTGGCGGTGCCATCGGAGAGCGAGCCGTCCTGCACACCGGCAGCCAGCGTCTCCGCGTATTGCCGCACCCAGAACGGCCGCTCGGCGGCGTCGGCAGTCTCGACAACCTGCCCGAGGATCGCCACCTGCTCCTCGGTCAGCTTCTTGCGGCCGTCGGCATCGGCGGCAGCGAGCTTCGACTCCAGATCACGCAGCCTGCCCAGCAACGGCTTGAGCCGTTCGCTCGACTGAGGGCCCGCATCCGACTGCTGGCCAGCCCCCACTCTGGGCGTGAAAAAGCCCACGGTTTCGGCCACATCGCCCTGTTCACCCGACCCTTGCGGCGCCGCCACCGGCCGCCACGCATCACCGCACCGCACCAGCGATCCGACGAAGAGCTGACCGTTGCGCGCCCCGCTATCGACGATGGCCATGACGTTGTCATAGGCAAGCACGTCCC
>CANHYS010000517.1 GCA_947464585.1 Planctomycetaceae bacterium
ACGGAGCCTCATCGTGAGTGATCACGCCAAAACACCGCTGTTGCGGATCGGTGTTCCCAGCAAGGGACGCCTCGCAGAAATCTCCTCGCAGCTGCTCAACGACGCCGGCGTCTCCTTTCGCCGCAACGAGCGGAGCCTGTTTGCGCTGTGCCGGGGGATGCCGGTCGAGGTGATCTTCCTGCGCACCGACGACATTCCCGTGCTCACGGCTGAGGGTGCGATCGATCTGGGCATCACCGGTGCCGACCTCGTGGCCGAGAGCGGTGAAAAGCTCGTCCACCGGCTCGACCTCGGCATCGGCTCCTGCCGGCTGGCTCTCTGTGTCGCCGACGATTCGCCCGTGACCGACGCGCGGCAACTGGCCGGCAAGCGGGTCGCCACCAGCTTCCCGCGGATCACGCGGCAGTGGCTGGCAGAGCGGGGCGTGGAGGCGCACTTCGTGGAGCTATCGGGCAGCGTCGAGATCATGATCAATCTCGGCGTGGCCGACGCGATCGTCGACCTGGTCGAAACGGGCAGCACGCTCGCGGCCAACCGTCTCCGCGTGCTCGACGAGATCGGCCGCTATGAAACGGTGCTCGTACAGAACCACCAGGTCCGCGACGCGGCGACGGCCGACCGAATCGTGCGCCGGCTGGAGGGGATCGTGATCGCCCGCAACTGGTCGTTGCTCGAATACAACGTGCCGCGAACGCGGCTCGCGGAGGCGGAGAAGATCACCCCCGGCTTCAATTCGCCGACAGTCAGCGGCCTGGAAGACCCCGACTGGTGCGCCGTGCGGTCGATGGTGAAGCGGGGCGAGGCCCACGCGATCATGGAACGGCTCGACGCCATCGGCGCCTCGGCGATCATCGAAACGCAGATCGCCAACTGCCGGCTCTAACGAAGGTGGCTGGCACCTTTTTAGTCGACGGTGGCGACCTCGCCACCCGAGGCGCTTGCCAATGCGGCCCACGTGGTGCGGTCGATCGCTGCGGCGATGAAACGCATCGCCCCGTCTCCCATGACGACGTTCGCACCGGCAGGGTGCTGCGAATACATCTGGTCGCAATGCCCGGCCGGATCGTTGGGCACGTGAATGATGCCCGACTCGCCGGCCGCAGGGCCGCTGTGCGACAGCACGAGGGCGGCTGCATGCTCGGGAGCTGTGGTGGCACGAAAGGCATCGGCCGGGTGGCTGAAACCGCCCGCCACGATGCCGGCCCAGGCCTTCTGAGAGAGGGCCTGCGAGTGTTCACCCACGAACACGGTCTTCGACAGACCATCGGTCACCTCGGCTGCTCGCAGCCTTGAGTTGCGATAGAGCGGTCCATTGGCGATGCCGCGCCAGTCAACGCGGGGCGACCCATCCCAGGGATCCTCATGGCCCGCATTGGCAACGTAGTCGCTGCGCCCCAGCACCGCCCCCGATCCGTGGGCCGCGCCACTTGCATCGAGGACGGCGAACGCATCGCGAAGGCCGGTTGACGATGGGCACAGAAAGGTCGTCAGCCGGCGTGAAACGATCGGCCGATTGGCGACGGCAGCCACGCCCGCCGTTGCATCGTAGGCTGCCGTAGCGGCCCCCTCCTCCAAATACGGAGCGATCGCCAGGCCCCACCCCGTGCCAGGGGGTGCGTCGAACGTGGCGGGATCGCGCGAGGATGACGCGGTGTCGGCCAGATAACCCGACGGGAAGTGGCGACGTGCGTCGAGAAAGGTCTGCATCGCGATGCCGATCTGGCGGAGGCTATTGCCACACTGCCCCCGACGAGCAGACTCCCGCGCCGCCTGCACCGCGGGCAGGAGCAGGCCAACGAGCCCGCCGATGATCGCGATCACGACCAGCAGTTCCACCAGCGTGAATCCGCGACGCCGCATGTTTTGGATCCTCAAAACCGTTTTTTTGATTCCTCAAAATATTAGTTTTGGTGGTCCAAAAAGTCAACGACGGGGGTGAGGGACAAGCATTCGCTTCATGGAATCATTGGTGACTGTCGCCTTTTCGGGTTGCTAGGCGTTGCCGCCGAGAATCTCTCGCAGCCGCGTGCCCGGCAGCCGGCCGAGGGCGAGCGGTGCCACTCCCTCGCCAAACGTGACCGCTGTCTCGGTCCGCGAGGACCACTCGATCTGTTCGATCGCTGCGATCTGGACGATGTACGACCGGCCCACCCTCGCGAATGAGCCCGCAGGCAAAACCTTGTCCCAATAGCTCAGACGGCGACGGAAGAGCAGCACGTCTGCCGACGACTTGACCGCGACGCGCGTGTAGTTGCGAAGCGACTCGATCCAGCAGATGTCGCCAACCGTCACCGCCAACGACGCGGTCCTTCCGGCCAACGGCACGCTCAGCACGTCGCCGAGGCCAATGGCCGCCACGGCGGCGGCCTCGTCCGCGTCGAGGTCGTCGGTGCCCGGCTCGCGATCCCCCGTCGGTTGGGCCCGCGTGCCGGCAGTCTGCTTCTGGAGGCGGGCGACCGTGTCGACGAGTCTCTCGGGGTCGACCGGCTTCACGAGATAGTCGAGGGCCGCAGCGGCGAACGCAGCAACGGCATACTTCTCGCGGGCCGTGACAAACACCCCCTGCGTGGCATCGGGCACGTTCACGAGAAGGTCGAGACCGCTGCCTCCGGGCATTTCCACATCGAGAAACAAGACGTCCGGCGTCTGCGTTTCGAGAAAGGCCCGGGCCTCGGCGACGTTCCCGGCGATGCCGGAGACGACGATCTCCGGATGGGCTGCGAGAAGTTTCTGCATCCGTTCATTGGCCCGAGGTTCGTCGTCGACGAGCAGGGCCGTGATCGTTGTGCTATCCGGGGGAGTCCGACTGGCTGACGAGGAAAACGGCATGTCAGACGAGCTCCGTAGCGGGTGTCGGTTCGTGGACGGCAGGCGAGGGCTGGGTGAGCGTTGCGGGCATCCGGATGACGACCCGCACCCAGCCGCCGTCGAGATCCGGGTCGATCACCGTGTCGACGGTGGCCGCTTCGTCGACCAGCAGGGCCAGCCGCTTGCGGAGCGAGCGGATCCCCGTGG
>CANHYS010000518.1 GCA_947464585.1 Planctomycetaceae bacterium
GTGTCGATCGAACGGACGAATTCGAGTCGCCGCGACTCCACCACCGACAGGATCGCGACCACCACCGCAAGGCAGGCCAGCGGCGTGCGGTGACGGACGAGCCAGTTGGCGACACGATCGGGAACCGCTCGCATGGATCGAAATTCTCGCGTGTGCGTGGAAGGAAAGGGCGAAGAGCGGGGGCAGGGCGGCGCGGGCAGCCCGTCGGAGCGGCGGGCAGAGAGCGATCCACGCAGTCCGGAGAAGTATGGTACCGCGGCGGGAAGAAGCAGGCTGGGCAGGCGGCGTGAGGATGAAGCTTGCCTGGGTTGCCAGACCGGTCGCTCCCCGGATCTCCCATGCTGCGTGGCTTGTGGCGGCAGGTCGTTGCGGAACGGCTCGGTGGCAACTGGCCCGCAGTCTGATTTCGGCGGGGGCGTGCATGTCGGTAACCCCCTTTCCAGCCACGACTTGCGGAGCCTGAGCGGCGGCGGCAACGCCTTGACCCGTCGGCGCAGGCACTCCTATAGTCCCGCGCTTTTTGTCAATCGGCCCATTTCCGCCCCCTCGAGACTCTCTTTCCCGCGTGTCGCTCCCGCTCAACCACGCCACCGCTGCGCCCTCGCGACATCGGGCTCGCGCTCCGTCGCGCGGAGAGTCTGCGCGCCTGCGACTCGTTGCGTGTCGGTTGCTGATGGCATGCGTGCTCGCGGCCGTTGTGACGCTCATCGCCATGCGACAGGCCGTGGCGCAGCCACCTGTCGCCGTGCAGCCGCTCAGGGAAACCGCCACCGCCGGTGCGCTCGCCTCGCTGCCTGCCCGTGGGCTGGCAGCAGCAATAGCCGAGGCGGGAAGAATCGAGGTGCCAGCGGCCGATCCGCGAGAGCAGGCCACGATCAACGCCACCCAGGCCGCGAGGTGGACGGAGGGCTCCTACGACGTCTGGCACCTGACCGGTGGCGTGCGGATCACGCAGGGCGCGACAGAGGCGGTGGCCCACGAGGCGGTGGTGTGGATCGAACAGGAGCCTGCGGCATCGATCGACAGCGAATCAGGTGACGAGGAGGAGACGCAACAACCGGCCGTTCGCAGCATGCTTGTCCGCATGGCGGGGAATGTGTCGGTGCGATCGGGAGCCGCCACTGCCGATGTCGCCGCGACGACCGTCCGCGGTCCGCGTTGGACCGGCCGCTTCTGGATGCAACGCGAGCCGACCCTTGAGTTTGCCAGCATCGTGCCCACCGCGGGCACGCCTCCGATCTACGATGCGCCCGCCGATCGTGTCGTGCCGGTCGCGTACAACGCCGACACCGAGTCCGACGCCGCGGCCGAGGAACCGATCCAGCGGGCGCAGTTCAGCGAATTCGGCGCGGCTCCGGTGCCGCAGGTGAACACCGCCACGACCGCCCGTCGACTGCGGGCCTTCCCGCGGTCGAGTGTGCCGCTCAACATCCGCTGGTTCCCCAGTCCGACGGGCAACGAGTGGGTGGCGGTGATCACGTCGGGTGTGAACCTCGTCGTGGACGGCGTTGATCCGGCCGGCCCGCTCGACATCTCGGCCGACCGTCTCGTGATCTGGACCCGCGGTCAGTCTCAGCCCGACCTCGAAGGCAACGCAGCCCAGGCCGGTGATGTGCCGCTGGAGCTCTACATGGAGGGGAACGTCGTCTTCCGCCAGGGACAGCGGGTCGTCGAGGCCGTGAGCATGTTCTACGACGTGCCGCGGTCCAGCGGGGTGATCACCGGTGCCACGGTGCTCACCCCGGTCGACAACTATTCCGGCGTGGTGCGACTGCGTGCCGACGTGCTCCGCCAGGTGGACCGCAGCCGCTTCGTCGCCCAGCAGACGGGCCTCACCTCGAGCCGTCTGGGCGTGCCAAGCTGGGAGTTCCGCTCCCGCGAACTCGAGTTTACCGACGAGCAGGTGCCACTGGCTGGGCCCGGCGGTCAGCGGGCGATCGATCCCGTCACCGGCGAGCCGGCCGTCGAACACCAGCAGTTCATCACGAGCCGCAGCAACACGGTCACGGTCGGCGGCGTGCCGGTGCTCTGGTGGCCGGTGCTGGCGACCAATGCGAAGAAGCCGACCTTCTATATCAATAACGCTCAGATCAAGAACGACCGCATCTTCGGCACGCAGCTGCTCACCAGCTGGGACGCCTTCCAGGTATTCGGCTGGCGGCGGCCGCCGGACGGCGTCGACTGGGATTTCGACGTCGATTACCTGAGTCTCCGTGGCCCCGGCGGCGGCACTTCACTCCTCTATAACCGGCCCGACTTCCTCGGCTTCGGCGGGCCCGCCAGCGGCGACCTCGACGCCTGGTTCATCGGCGACGTGGGGCAGGACAATCTCGGTCTCTACCGACGCGACTTCACCTATCCGGGCTATCCCAACCGCACGTTCCGCGGCCGTTCGTTCTGGCGGCACCGGCAGGATCTCGGCGGTAGCACCGAGAGCTTCTTCGGCGGCTGGCAGGCCCGCGGTACGGTCGGCTGGATCAGCGACATGAACTTCCTCGAGGAATACTACGAGGCGGAGTGGGAGGAAGGGTATGAACAGCGGACCTGGCTCGACCTGCGCAGGCCGATCGAGAATCGCGAACTGCGATTGCTCACGAGCGCCCGCGTCAACCCGTTCTTCACCCAGAGCGAGTGGTGGCCGCGGCTCGACCACTACTGGCTGGGGCAGCCTCTCGCGCAGGACTCGCTGACGTGGTATCAGCACTCGGGCGTGTCGTACGTACGGCAGAACCTGCCGCAGACGCCCACTGCGGGGCAGGGGTCGAGCATCTGGACGACGCTCCCCTACGAAAACAACGTGATCGGCGAGCGGCTGGCGACGCGGCACGAGATCGACCTGCCCTTCCAAGCGGGCGTGGTGAAGCTCGTTCCCTATGCCCTCGGCGAACTGGCACACTGGGGGCAGGACATCACGCAGTCGCCGATCGATCGGGCTTACGGTCAGGTCGGCGTCCGCTCCACGCTGCCGATGTGGACGACGGACGACTCGGTGGAGAGCCAGCTCTGGAACGTGCA
>CANHYS010000519.1 GCA_947464585.1 Planctomycetaceae bacterium
CAGCCGGCCGGCGCCGGCGGTGGCGGCGGCGAGGCCACCGCGAAGGGGGGCAAGAGCAAGACTCCGGCGCTCGACAGCTTTGGCCGCGATCTCACCGAACTCGCCAAGCAGGGCAAGCTCGACCCGGTGATCGGCCGTGAGAAGGAGATTGAACGGGCGATCCAAATCCTCTGCCGCCGCACGAAGAACAACCCCGTGCTCCTCGGCGAGGCGGGCGTGGGCAAGACGGCGATCGTCGAGGGCTTCGCCCAGCGGGTGGTGGATGGAAACGTGCCCGAACTGTTGGCCGACCGACGTATCGTGGTGCTCGATCTCGCCATGATGGTGGCCGGCACGAAATACCGCGGCCAGTTCGAGGAGCGGATCAAGGCGGTGATGAACGAGGTCCGCCGCGCGAAGAACACGATCCTGTTCATCGACGAACTGCACACGCTCGTCGGGGCCGGCGGCGCCGAGGGAGCGATCGACGCCTCCAACGTGCTCAAGCCGGCTCTGGCCCGCGGCGAGATCCAGTGCATCGGCGCCACCACGCTCGATGAATACCGCAAATACATCGAAAAGGATTCGGCGCTCGACCGCCGCTTCCAGATCGTGATGGTGGAGCCCGCGAGCAAGACCGAGGCGGTGGAGATCCTGAAGGGCCTCCGTGACCGCTACGAGACCCACCACCGTGTGAGCATCACCGACGCGGCGCTCGAGGCGGCCGTCGACCTTTCCAGCCGCTACATCACGGGTCGCTGCCTCCCCGACAAGGCGATCGACGTGATCGACGAGGCGGGCGCCCGTGTCCGTCTCAAGGCGATGACCAAGCCGCCGGATCTCAAGGAGATCGACGAGGAGGTCGAGAAGCTCAACAAGGAGAAAGAGGAGGCGGTCGCCAATCAGGATTTCGAGAAGGCGGCGGCGCTCCGCGACCAGGCCGACAAGCTCAAGAAGAAGAAGCAGACGATGACCCGCGACTGGCGGGACAAGAGCCGCGAGGCCGACGGCGTCGTCGACGAGGAGGTCGTGGCCGAGGTCGTCTCCAAGATGACCGGCATCCCGCTCACGCGCATGTCGACCGAAGACCAGGCCCGGCTGATGGGCATGGAGGGCGAACTCCACAAGCGGGTCATCGGCCAGGAGGCTGCGATCAAGAGTGTGTCGAAGGCGGTCCGCCGCAGCCGCTCCGGGCTCAAGGACCCGAAGCGGCCGATCGGCTCGTTCGTATTCGCCGGGCCGACGGGCGTGGGCAAGACATTGCTCGCCAAGGCGCTCGCGCAGTTCATGTTCGGCGACGCCGACGCGCTCATTCAGATCGACATGAGCGAATACATGGAGAAGCACAACGTCAGTCGGCTGATCGGCGCGCCGCCGGGCTACGTCGGCTTCGAGGAGGGCGGCCAGCTCACCGAGAAGATCCGTCGTCGTCCCTACGCCGTGGTGCTGCTCGACGAGATCGAGAAGGCCCATCCCGACGTCTTCAACATGCTCCTGCAGGTGATGGAAGAGGGCCGGCTGACCGACTCATTTGGCCGCAATGTCGACTTCCGCAACACGATCCTGATCATGACGACCAATGCCGGCGCCGAGGCGATCAAGAACGAGTCGGCGTTCGGCTTCCAGAAGCCCGACGACGACGCCAGCTACGACGGCATGAAGGGCCGCGTGAACGAGCGGATCGAGCGGGTCTTCCGCCCCGAGTTCCTGAACCGTCTCGATGACGTGATCGTGTTCCACCACCTCACGGTCGAAGACCTCAAGCAGGTGATCGACATCGAACTGGCGAAGGTTCGTGAGCGGCTCGCCGAGCGTGGCCTGAAGCTGGAACTGACCGAAGAGGCGAAGAAGTTCCTCATCAAGAAGGGCTCCGACACCGACTTTGGTGCCCGCCCGCTGCGGAGGGCGCTCGAGAACTTCATCGAAGACCCGGTCTCGGAGGAGCTGCTCAAGGGCGAGTTCGAGGGCAAGGACCTGATCCAGGTCGACTGCATCGAGGTGGCCGGCAAGAAGCAGCTCTCGTTCAAGGGGATCACGACGGCCGAACCGGTCGCCGCGGCGCCTGCCGACGGACAGCACGACAGCCCGGCGGCTGGCTAACGTAACCCGGTCGCGGGAACGCCGGGACGGCCAATGAACTACACGGGTTGCTGGAACGGCATCGCGATCGTCGGTGGTGCCATCCTCGTGGCGCTGGCCGTCGTCGCACTGGCACGGCGGCTGTTTCCTCACGAAGCGCTGCGGCAGGGGCATGATGCCACCGGCAACCTGCTGGCGGTTGTGGGCACGCTCTACGCCGTGCTCCTCGGGCTCATCGTCGTTGACGCCATGGCCCGCTTCGAGCGGGCCATGGAGGTCGTGCAGTTGGAGGCGAACTGCCTGGCCGACGTCTATCTGATTGCGACGCGGCTGCCGGAGCCGCAGCGAGCCCGAGTTCAGAAGCTCTGTCGCGTCTACGCAGAGCAGGTCGTGACGCTCGAATGGCCCGCCATGGAGCGGGCGCAGATGAATATGGACGCCCGCCGGACGGCCCTGGCCCTGGCCCAGTCTCTCGACGACTTCGAACCTCAGACCGAGGCCCACAAGACGGTCTATCCGTTCATGCTGGAGAAGATCAGCGAACTCTGGGACATGCGCCGCAATCGGGGCGGCACCGCACTGTATGGCATTCCAACGGTCGAATGGGTGTCGCTCATTCTGGGTGCCGTCGTGACGATCTTCTTCGCGGGTCTGTTCAGCGTCGGCAATGGCCGTCTCCAGATGGTCGTCACCACCCTGACCGCACTCGTGATCGGCCTCAACCTCTACCTGGTGTGCCTCTTCGGCTACCCCTTCGCTGGTGAACTCTCGGTGTCGACCCGCCCGTTCAATGTCGACATCGACGTCTTCCGAGGCGTGTATGACGCCAGCCCCGTCCCCGAGGGCGAATCGCAGACCGGCCCCGAGCAAGTGAGCCCTTGAACTTGGGCAGCACGGTGACGACTGCATCCTCTGTCCCCAGGCCTTCCCAATCTGCCGCGGCGCCACTTTTCCG
>CANHYS010000520.1 GCA_947464585.1 Planctomycetaceae bacterium
CTCATTCCCTGCGCGGTCCTGACGGCAGTCACCGCCCAGATCGCCTCCAACGCACTGGAGAACTCCGTCCGCGAGGCACTTGTGCGCACCGCCGCGACGAAGGCCACCGAACTGGAATCGTATGCGATGGAGCGGATCCGTGATGGCAGGGCGCTCTCCGGAGAACCAGACGTGATCCGCGCGGCCCGCGAACTGGGATCGATCCCCGGCGGCACCGGCACCGCCGAGGCAACCGCTGCGCTGCGCAAAGCCATCGGCGAGAACACATCGGGGGTCGCAGGGTTTCTCAGCCATGCGGCCCAGGCGTTTGGCTACTCGCACTTGGCGGTGATCGACGCCACAGGCCGGATCGTCCTCACACTGGACGACTCTGTGCCGCTCGGCTCCTCGGTGCTGACGGGCGGGCCCGCATCAACTCCTCTGGCCAGCGGCTTCGACAGCGCACGCACCACGCTTCAGACCGAGTTCGGCACGTTCCATCCGCTTGGCAAGGCCGGGGAACCCGTGGCCTTCGTGACGAGCCCGATCGTCGACGAAGGGAGTGTCGTCGGCGTGCTGGCACTGGGGCTGGGACCGCAACGCATCTGGCAGATTCTTTCCGACCTCGGCGGCCTGGGAAGCACGGGCGAGATCGTGACGGGCGAACGGCAGGGCGACAGCGTGCTTGTCACGGCGCCGTTGCGTCACGAGACCGAAGCGCCGTTTCGCAAACTGATCCCCATGGGTACGACGCGGGGGTCGGCGACCCAGCGGGCCGCCAAGGGGGAGGAGGGGTATGGCACGGCGATCGACTATCGGGGGCAGCCGGTGGTGGCGGCCTGGCGGTTTCTGCCCACCTTCCGCTGGGGCTTGTGCGTCAAGCAGGACACCAGCGAAGCCTATGCCTTGCTGCGGTGGCAGCGGGCCGCGATCGTCGGCCTTGCGCTGGCCACGATTCTCGGCGTCACGCTGGCGGCCCTCGCCCTGGCCCGAAGCTTTTCCACCCCCATCCAGGCGGCCGTGAACGTGGCCCGCAGGGTGGCGGCGGGCGACCTGCGGCCAACGGGCATGGCCATGGAAAATGGCACGGCCGGGGACGAGGAAACCGGCGCCCTGCTGACCGCCATCCAGGCGATGACGAACAACCTGCGGGGGCTGATCGGGCGGATCCAGAAATCGTCGGTGGCACTGATCTCGACAGCCACCGCGATCCAGGCCACCTCCGCCGAACAGCAGCAGGTGATCACCGACTACGGTGCCTCCACGAGCCAGGCAGTCGCGGCAGTCAAGCAGATTTCAGCCACCAGTCAGGAACTGCTGCGGACGATGACCGAGGTCAACGATATGGCAGCCCATACGGGATTGATGGCGACCGACGGCCGCAAAAACCTGGCAAGCATGGATGGCACCATGCGGCAACTGGCCGACAGCACGCTGTCATTCGGCTCCAAGCTGGCCCAAATCAGCGAACGGGCCGCGACCATCAATCTGGCGGTCACCACCATCACGAAGGTGGCCGACCAGACGAACCTGCTCTCCATCAACGCCGCGATCGAAGCCGAGAAGGCCGGCGAATACGGCGCGGGCTTCCTCGTGGTTGCTCGGGAGATTCGCCGGTTGGCCGACCAGACGGCGGTGGCATCGCTCGACATCGAACAGATGGTCAAGGAAATGCAGCACAGCGTGTCAGCCGGCGTGATGGAGATGGACAAATTCGCGGGCCAGGTCCGGTCGAGCGTCAACGAGATCAGCGATGTTTCCGGGAAACTCGGGGAGATCATCTCGGCGGTGCATGGCATCAACGGCCGTTTCGAACAGGTGACCGAGGGCATGCGGGCCCAATCGCAGGGGGCGACGCAGATCCGCGAGGCGATGATCCGCCTCGCGGAGGGCGCGGCCCGCACGGCGTCGTCGCTCGATGACTTCAACAAGGCGACGACTCACCTGCGGGGAGCGGTAGGAGACCTCAAGGAGGAGGTATCGCGGTTCACGATCTGACGGCACGGCCACCCTCCGTTTCCGGCCATCCACCGCGTTCAACCCGTCATGCAACTGCTCGTCTTCACCGTTGGAGCAGCGGATTACGCGATCGAATCGCGGCGGGTGATCGAGGTGCTGCCACTCGTGACGGCACGGCCGATTCCCCGCATGCCGGAGTCCATCAGGGGCATCTTCACGCATCGCGGTCGCCTCGTCCCGCTTGTCGATCTGGGCCGACTGCTGACCGACCAGCCGCTGCGGGAAACGCTGAGCACACGGGTGATCGTGGTGGAGTTTTCCGCCGGCCCCGATGATCAACGCGTCCGGCTGGGAGTGGCAGCGGAAAACGTCTTGTCGCTCTGCTCCAGTGACGAGACTGAAGCATCGTTGCCCACGATCCGTTCGCCCGCCGCCCCTGCCTTGGGTCGCCTCCTGCGTATCGGCGGCCGCACGATTCAGGTTCTCGACGTCGAACACCTGCTGCCGCAGTCGCTGATCGCCGGACTCGCCGCCCCCTCACCGGCATCGACCGGCGGTCCATTCGCGTCATAATGACGCTTCTGCCATGCATCCCAGCTCGCCCCATCCCGTTGCCCCCCAGACTGCCTCGGCATGCCGCCTTGCCGAGGCGTTCTTGGAGCGGTCCATCGGGCTTGATTCCCAGACGGTCGGCAGCGGTACCATCGCCCGCGCCGTGAGGATACGAATGAACGCCTGTGGCGAGCCCAACGAAGGGGCGTTCCTCGCCCGGCTCTCCCGTGATGCGGAGGAGCGAGAGCGATTCATCGACGAAGTGGTGGTGCCGGAAAGCTGGTTCTTTCGGGACCAGCAGGTCTTCGATTATCTCCGGCAACTGGCTTCAGCATGTGCCCAGAGCCCACGTCCGGCCCCGCTCCGAGTCCTGTGTGTGCCCTGCGCCGCCGGCGAAGAGCCCTATTCGGTCGCCATCGCGTTCCTCGAAGCCGGCCTCCCCCCAGACCAGTTCAGGATCGACGCGACCGACGTAAGCCATACGTCCTTGAGGCGGGCGGCGGCGGCCACCTACTCGGCC
>CANHYS010000521.1 GCA_947464585.1 Planctomycetaceae bacterium
CAGGCGGCGGCCGCGGCGGCGCCGTGGGTGTCGGCCGTGACGAAGGTCTCGTTTCCCCGCTGGGGTGACCGTCCCCAGTACGACGCGATCGACTTCGCGGCGCTCTCGGCCCGCATCAACGCCTATGAAAACGGTCTCGCCTCAGCCGGCCTGCGGGCCGCCGAGCGGGTGATCATGCTCGTCACGCCGGGGGCCGACTTCCTCGCGCTGAGCTACGCCGTGATGGGCCGCGGTGCCGTGCCCGTGTTCATCGATCCCGGCATGGGCGTCGATGCGGTGGTGGCCTGCATGCGTGAGGCCCAGCCCACCGGCTTCATCGGCGTGCCCAAGGCCCATCTGCTCCGCCTCAAGGCCGCGGAACTGTTTCGCTCGCTGCGGTTCTGCGTGGTTGCGGGACGCGTGCCGCTGTTTGGGGCAACGCGGCTGCGCGACCTGCTCAAGCCAGCAGGCGATCCGCCGACGCCGATTCCGCGGCAGGCCGACGACCCGGCCCTCGTCGCCTTCACGTCGGGCGGCACCGGCCGGCCGAAGGGCGTGATCTTCACCAACCGCATGCTCACGGAGCAGCTTGCGGTGTTTCGCGGACAGTTCGGCTTCCGCGGCGGCGAGCAGGATCTGCCGCTGCTGCCCGTCTTCAGCCTCTTCACCGCGGCGCTCGGGGTGGGGAGCATCTTTCCGCCGCTCGACCCGAGCCGCCCGCTCTCGCTCGTGCCCGCGCAGATCATCCGCGTGATGCGCGACCTCGGCAACCAGACGTCGTTCGGTTCGCCGACGCTCTGGACGAAGCTCGCCGAATACTGCCGGCAGACCGGCACGTCGCTGCCGCAATTGCGCCGCGTGTTCATGGCCGGGGCGCCGGTATCGCAGGCAACGCTCGATCTCGTGAAGGCCGCCTGCCCGCAGGCGGAGAGCTTCACGCCATACGGGGCCACCGAGGCGCTCCCCGTGACGGTCGCCGCCGCTGCAGAACTGCGGCAGCATCCGCCCGTGTTGGCAGTGAGCGGCGAACAGGGCACGCCCGTCGGCCGCGCGATCGCCGGCGTGACGCTCCGCGTCGTCCAGCCGGTGACCAGCCCGACCGACGCTCCGCTCATCGACTGCCCAACCCGTGAAATCGGCGAGATCGTCGTCAGCGGCGACACGGTGAGCCGCGAGTATCTCTCGCGGCCTGAGGCGACCGCAGCGAGCAAGGTGAGCGAGGGAGGCCGCGTCTGGCATCGCATGGGCGACATGGGCTACCTCGACGCCGATGGCCAGCTCTACTTCTGCGGCCGGGGGGTGCATGTGGTCACCACGGCCGACCGCACGTTCCACAGCGTGCCCGTGGAGAACGTCTTCAATCGGCATCCCGAGGTGAGCCGCACGGCCCTGATCGGCGTCGACGGCCAGCCGGCGCTCGTCGTCGAGCCAAGGTCGCGGTCGCTCACACCGGATGCCCGGCGGCGTCTCGCCGCTGAACTCCGTGCGATCGGTGCCAGTGATCCGGTCACGGCGCCGATCCGGCGGTTTTACTTCCATCACTCGTTCCCGGTCGACGCCCGACACAACGCCAAGATCTTCCGCGATCGGCTCGCCATCTGGGCCGCCACGCAGGAGGCCATCGAGGTCGACGGGCCCGGAACACTCGCCGCGGGCCAGGCATGAAAGCGGTCGTCACCGGCGGCGGTGGTTTCGTCGGCGGTGCGATCTGCCGCCGGCTGCACTCCCTCGGCCACGACGTCACGGCCCTTGGACGGCGGCCCAATCAGGAGATGGCCGCCGCGGGCATCCGCACAGTAAGCCATGATCTCGCCGCGGCCGATGCCGCATCCGGGCTCGCCGACATCTTTGCCGGAGCGGACTGCGTCTTCCATACGGCAGCCCACGTGAAGATGTGGGGGCCGCGGGAGGCGTTCGTGCGTGGGAATATCGGCGCGACAGAGAACGTGATCGCGGCCTGCCGCGCGGCGGGCGTCGGCAAACTCGTCTTCACCAGTTCGCCGAGCGTCGTCGCCGCGGATCACGACCTGCGGGGCATCGACGAATCGCAGCCGTATCCCGCGCACTATCGGGCGTTCTATCCGGAGACGAAAGCGGCCGCGGAGCGGGCGGTGCTTGCGGCCCACGGCCCTGCCCTGAGGACGATCAGCCTGCGGCCGCATCTGATCTTCGGCCCCGGCGACACGAATCTCGTGCCGACGATCTTGAAGCGGGCGCGGGCTGGCAGGCTCGTGCAGGTGGGCGATGGCAAAAACCTCGTCGACCTGACGTTCATCGACGACTGCGTGTCGGCCCATCTGCTGGCGGCCGCCGCGATCGACGAGCGTCCGGCCGCCGGCGGGCGTGCGTTCTTCATCAGCCAGGGCGACCCGGTTCCACTCTGGGAATGGATCGGCAGGGTGCTGGCCCTCCATGATCTGCCGCCGGTGCGGAGGCGGATCTCGACGAACACAGCGCAGATGCTGGCAACCGTGGCCGAGACGGTCTGGAAAACGCTGCGACTGTCGTCGGATCCACCGCTCACGAGGTTTCTTGCCGAGGAGATGGCCACCGACCACCACTTCGACATCAGCGCCGCGCGGCGTGATCTCGGCTACGCGCCGAGTTGCACCGTGTGGGAGGCGACCGAGCGATCCTTTTCACGGCGGTGATCGAACGCCATCTGCCAGCTACGCGCAGCCAGAGTTCAGCGGGCTGGCATGCGTCGGCTCTTTGGCCAGCAGCGATGGTCCATGATCCGCCAGATATCGCGGCACGTAGCCCGACGCGTGGCCTGTACAGCCCGACGCTTGCGGAGGAATTTCGGCAGGCCCACGATCGCATGCCACTTAGCCGCGACGATCGCGGCCCCGCAGCTCCGCAGCGTGAACAACACCAGATCGCAGAGCAGCAGGGCGATGTGCCCTGGCAGAAGCAGCAGCACCAGCGGGAAGGGCATATTCTTCACGAAGCACCAGACGAGATTACGACGGCCGTGGTAGACCGCGAAGCCGCTCCGCCGACCACCCGTTGAGGTAGAGCCCACGTGC
>CANHYS010000522.1 GCA_947464585.1 Planctomycetaceae bacterium
CATGGGGTTGTTTGACATCACCGCGGAAGCGATCGGCGAGGCACCGGTCGACCTGCCGGACGCGGTCTCGATTACGCACCCCTTCAATCGAGCCGTGCTTGAATCTGACGCGCTGGGTGGCAGAGTATTGGCGTTGGCCAGCGTGCTCACCGGCACCGGCCACTCGGTCGGCGACCTCGATGCGGCGATCCTCCACGAACTCACCGCGCGCGGCCGCGAGGGGCTAGCCGCACGCGTGGCCAAGCGGCTGGAGGCCAGCGGCCGGACGATTCAGCAGAACGGACAGCCCGTGAACGATGAAGCCAAACGGGGCCAGCTCGTCGAGGAGGCCTGTCAGTCATTCATCTCAACGAGCCTGCCGGAACTCGCCCGACTGGGCATCGTGACTGCGTGATTCCTCACCGCTGGATCGGAACCAGCGGTGGATTGGCGACGTTCGGTACCGGTGCCGCCGGCTGCGGCTGCAGGGGCTGAATTGGCAACGGCGGCGCCAGAGGCTGTATCGGCTGTGGCTGTATCGGCTGTGGCTGAACGGGGAAGGCGACGGGCTGGCCCGTGTAGATCGGCTGTGTCGGGGCTGCCGGCATGGGGAAGCCTGACGGGGCCGTGGCGGTCGGAGCCGCTGCCACGGTCTGTCGCGAGCGGATGTTGAGATCGTTGATGAGCTGCTGAACTTCCTGATGGACGGCGATGCCACGGTTTTGGAAGACATCGGCCGGCGTCACCCCGAACCGACCGTAGAGCACCGAGTCGGCGTTGTTGTCGACTGAGAGATCGGCGCCGCCGAGCGACACGCCCATGAACAGCCCACGGCTTCGGGCATACGAATAGATCTCGGCGCCGAGCTTGGCGTCGGTTCCCGCATTGGCCTGCACGCCCACGGGGCCTGCCGCAACCGACGCATCGGCACCGAGCGTGACCTTCTGCCCCTGCAAGACGCCGTTGAGGCTGCGCGGAGTGGCGAACACGAGCAGGATGTCGGCCGACTGCACGCCCACCTGGAACCCGACGCTGCCGCCCCCCATCGTCACCATCACCGGCGGGCTCCATGTGCGGTCGGGATTGCGGACGTGCAGCACGCCCTTCCCATAGTTGACGCCGAGGATGAATCCCCCCTTGATCATATTGGGGAAGATCGCCACGCCCTCGGCTTTCTGCAGCATCGCCGCCGGGAGTGACTCACCGGGATTCGCGAAGAACTGGTCGAGCGACTGGCGGGCGCTCACGACGGTCTGGATCTCCTGCTCACCGGCCATGGGCTGGGCCACGACAGGCCGCAGACCTCCGCAGGCCACCGCACACAAGACCGA
The DNA here is from genome assembly GCA_947464585.1 of Planctomycetaceae bacterium. Next base: position 1,311 of record CANHYS010000522.1, read on the forward strand.
GAAACCGTACAACCACCGGGCAGTCATCGTTCGCATAGCGCATCCCTTCGCGGCGAGGAAATCAGACCCGGAGACTAGCTTGCGGGGGCCATCCGGGTCGACGTCAGTTCTGGACGCAATTCCGGGGCGAAGCGATCCCGTCGCTGACGCTTAGGGCTTCTATTGGGGCGATCCCGTCGCTGGTGCTTCGGGCTTTTATGGAGCGTATCGAAGCCCGGCGTGAGCCGGTGGATATGGCTTCGATTTGGCGAAATCGCGATGCACGGCCTCGCCGGAGCGGCCTCACGCCAGCCGGGCATGGGCCTCGAGGATCAACTCCTCCGTCTCCTCCCAGCCGATGCAGCCGTCGGTGACAGACACGCCGTACTGGAGTCGTGAGCGGTCGCTGCTCACCGGCTGGCTGCCGGGATGGATATTGCTCTCAAGCATCATTCCCACGATCGATCGGTCGCCCGCCACGCGCTGGGAGAGCACGTCGCGCCAGACGATCGACTGCCGGCGGTGGTCCTTGCCGGAGTTGGCATGGCTGCAGTCGACGATCACGCAGGCGGGCAGTCCTGCCGCCTCCAGCTTCGCGCGGGCCTCATGGAGGATCTCGGGGGAATAGTTCGAGCCGCTGCGACCGCCGCGAAGCATCAACACGCCCCAGGGATTGCCGGTGGTCGTGACGACACAGGTGCCGCCGTCATTGTCGATGCCGAGGAAGCTGTGAGAGGCGCGTGACGACTGCATGGCATCGACGGCGGCCTGCAGGGAGCCGTCGGTGGAATTCTTGAACCCCACCGGCATCGATAGCCCGCTGGCCATCTGCCGATGCGTGGGTGATTCCGTCGTGCGGGCGCCGATGGCACCAAGCACGATCGTGTCGGCGATGTATTGCGGCGTGATCGGTTCGAGGAACTCCGTCGCCGTCGGCAGCCCCATCCGGGCGATCTCGATGAGCAGCCCGCGGGCCAGCCGCAGGCCGGTCGCCACGTCGAACGAATCATCGAGGTGGGGATCGTTGATCAGCCCCTTCCACCCGACCGTCGTCCGTGGCTTCTCGAAATAGACCCGCATCACGACGAGCAGGCGGTCATGCACACGCTCGGCCAGTTTCAACAGCCGCGCGGCGTAGTCGCGGGCGGCGTCGAGGTCGTGGATCGAGCACGGGCCGACGATCGCCATCAGCCGGGAATCCTCTCCGGCAAGGACTCGCTCGACCGCCTGCCTGCCCTCCACGATCGTTCGGGTGGCGGCGTCGTCGAGCGGCAGCAGTGCCGCCAGCCGGGCCGGGGGCACGAGAGGCTCCAGGCTGCGGATACGGAGGTTTGACGTGGACGGGACGGCGGTGGCGTGAGGAATCATCTCACTACTCTACACCACGCCATCTCGCTCGTCCCGGCTCTGGAATGCGGGCAAGACTTGGTGACCACCGCAAGAATCGATGTCTGGTCTTTGCGGCATCCTCCCGGCTCGATTTCCAGTATGCGCCGCCGTCGCCGCCTCCTGGGCGGATCACCGAAGCTGCACCATCGGGTTTACTGCATCGAACTGCATCCGGCGGTCAGGCGGCAGGCCCGCTTCCGTCGGCAGAACCCGCACGCTCGGTACGACGCCACCTGCCTCTACGTTGGGTCGACCGGACTCGATCCCGAGGCCCGTTTCGAAAACCATCTCCGCGGCCACAAGGGTTGCCCGCTGGTGCGGATCTACGGC
>CANHYS010000523.1 GCA_947464585.1 Planctomycetaceae bacterium
AGCCCCCCGACTCGGCATCGGCACCCGCCCCGCCATCAATGCCTCCACCTGGCGGATGGTCTCCCGCATCGAGTCGCTCGCCCCCGAGATGGAGTCGCTCAACGACCTGGCCCTCAAGAGGCTGGGCCGATCGCTCTCCTACCGGGCCCGCGCGGGCGAACCGGCCGATTCGCTCCTGATCGAGAGCTTCGCCGCCACTCGCGAGGCGGGCCGAAGGCGTCTTGGCATGCGGCATTACGACGTGCAACTGCTCGCGGGCATCGCGCTGGTGCACGGTGCCATCGTCGAGATGCAGACGGGCGAAGGAAAAACGCTCGTGGCCACGCTGCCACTGGTGCTCTACTCGCTCTCCGGCCGCGGGGCCAATCTTGCCACGGTCAACGACTACCTCGCCAAACGCGACGCCGAGTGGATGACGCCGATCTACGAGGCCCTCGGCCTGAGCGTGGGCATCGTGCAGTCCCAGCAGGATTTCGACGCGCGGCGCAAGGCCTACGCCTGCGATGTCACCTACGGCACAGCGGGGGAGTTTGGCTTCGACTTCCTCAAAGATCGCCTGATGAACCGCGAGATCGCCGAAGGCCGCGGCGACCTGGGCGGCATGCTCACCGGCAAAACACCGGGCAGCGCCTCCAAGCTCCTGCAGAGGCCGTATTGGTTTGCGCTGGTCGACGAGGCCGACAACGTGCTCATCGACGACGCGAGAACACCGCTGATCATCGCCTCGCCCCCCGGCGAGGCGCAGGCCGCCGAGCAGGCGCTCTTCCGCTTCGCCGCCCAGGCGGCAGTGGAACTCCAGCCCGACGAGGACTTCGAGGTCGAGCCCCAGAAGCAGACCTGCGAACTGCTCGGCCGTGGCCGCAGCCGCGTGCGTGCCATGAAGCGTCCCGATGCGATCGAGTCGACGAGCCTGCTGGCGATCTACGATGCCGTCGAACGGGCGGCGCGGGCGAGGCGGTTCTTCATCCGCGACCGGCAGTATGTCGTCCGCGACGGCAAGGTCGTGATCATCGACGAATCGACCGGCCGCGCCGCCGAAGGCCGCAACTGGCGGGATGGCCTCCATCAGGCTGTCGAGGCCCAGGAACAGATCGAGATCACCGTGCCGTCCGGGCATGCGGCGAGAGTCACACTCCAGAACCTGTTCGCCCGCTGGCCGCACCTGGCGGGGATGACCGGCACGATCGCGACGAGTGCCGCAGAACTCGCGCGGACCTACGACGTGGCGGTGGCCGTGGTGCCCACCAACCGGCCGGCGATCCGCCAACGGCTCGCGCCGGTGGTCTGCGTGAATCAGGCCGAGAAATTCGCACGGATCGTCGCCGAGACGAAGGAGATGCACGCCCTCGGCAGGCCCGTGCTCATCGGCACGCGGTCGATCGACAAGTCGGAGGAACTGTCGCGGCTGCTGGAGGCGGCCGGCCTGCAACACACCGTGCTCAACGCACGGCATATCGAGAAGGAGGCCGAGATCGTGGGGCAGGCGGGCCAGCTGGGCCAGATCACGGTCTCCACGAACATGGCCGGTCGCGGTACCGACATCAAGCTGGGCGAGGGAGTGTATGAACTCGGCGGCCTGCACGTGATCTGCACCGAACTGCACGATTCGGCGCGGATCGACCGCCAGCTCGTCGGACGCTGTGGCCGGCAGGGCGACCCCGGCACCTGGCGGCAGTACGTGTCGCTCGACGATGACATCCTGATCCAGGGCTACGGGCCGGCCCGCGCCCGCCGCACCGTGGCGCGACTCGCCGACCGCCTCGGCGGCAATCCGGAGCCTCTGCTGGCGGTGTTTCGGCGGGCCCAGCAACGGGTAGAAGCCCGGCACGTGCGGCAGCGGCGTCTGCTTGAATATGTGGAACGGCAGCGTGCCGAGGCCCATATCCAGATGAGCCAAGACCCGTATCTTGACGCAGCGTCGTGACGAAACGTCGCGGTCCGCGACGTTTCATGGCCCGATCTGCCGGTATGATGACACCATGAACCAGCGACTGCTGTGCTGCATCCTGCCTCTGGCGATCCTCCTCACGCCGGCGATCCTGACCACCGCCGCGGATCCGGCCGCGCGCGAGCCGGCGGCCGATGGCACGGTCTCCGTCGTGGCAGCGCCGCCCGCGGCCAGCCGTAGCGAACCGGCCGACGTCAGTATTGCCACCGACGTGCTGTCAACTGCGCTCGAGCCGCTCGAAGCGGGCCTCGGCGGCGGCACCTCCACAGCATCGCCCCGATCTACGAACACGGGTCTCGCGACCGCGTATGCCCGCCCGTTGCCGCTGGTGGAGGCGCTCGAGCGTTCGGGAGACCGCACGCGGCGGCTTTGGATCTCGCAAGCGTATTGGAAGGTGTCGGCCGGATTCGCAATGCTCCGCTGGAGCACCGAAGCACTCGAGCGGCTGGAGCTGATTGCCCCCGGTGGCGACCCCCATGATCGGGCCGTGCTCGACGTGGCCGTGGCCGCCGCCCGGGCTGATCTGGCCGACTCCCGCGCAGAACTCGTCGCCGCTCAGCAGGAACTCGTCGATCTCGTCCGACTGCCAGCCAACGATCCCCTGCCCTGGCCCGTCGACCGGCCGCTGGCAGGCCCCTACCAGACGCATTTCGAGACCATCTTCGCAACTCGCCCGGCCACGGGCCGAATTCGGGCAATCGTGCGCATGCTGCCCTCGAAGCACGAGGCCCTCGAAGCCCGCGCCGCGGCCGTGGTGGCAGCCCAGAAGGCGATGCAGATGGCGGAGGCCGACCACGCCAAGGGCCAGAGGCCGATCGAGGCCGTGACTGCCGCCCATGCTGCGGTCACCAGCCAGCAGCGGGAGTTCGTGAAGGTGATGCGGGCCTACAACCTCGACATCGCCGAATACGCGATGGCCGTTGCCGATCTGTCGGTCCCCGACGACCGCTTCGTCTCGATGTTGATCGGCACGCCGATCCAGTGGCGTCCGCAGCCCGCAGCGGCTCCGCAGCAGGCGGCCCCCACGCCGCCCTCCTCCGTGCCGGCGGCCAACTGA